>NZ_JBSKHS010000014.1:0-103167 GCF_057128685.1 Pseudomonas artemisiae | reverse complement strand
GACCTAAGCCCTGTAGCGTACAGGGCCCAGGCTCAAACGGCTTAACGATCACTGTCCAGGTTTTGGGGCGCAGTTCAGGTTAGTACCGCTCTTCCGGCAAGCTGGCGAGGATTGCCCGGTAGCTGTGCATACGCTGGGGGTGGATACGACCGTGGTCCAGTGCTTGCAGCAGAGCGCAGCCCGGCTCGCGGTCATGTTTGCAGTCGCGGAAGCGGCAATGGCCCAGCAGGCCGTCGAATTCGATAAAGCCCGCCTCTACGTCGTCTCGGCTGACGTGTACCAGGCCAAACTCACGGATGCCTGGGGAGTCGATTAAGTCACCGCCATCGGGGAAGTGGAACAGCTTGGCCGTAGTGGTGGTGTGCTGGCCCTGGCCAGACCAATCCGACAATGCGCCCACGCGAGCCTCTGCCGCAGGTAGCAGGCGGTTGACCAGGGACGATTTGCCCACGCCCGACTGGCCCACGAACACGCTGGTGTGGCCTTTGAGCCGTTCCTTTAGCTGCTGCATGCCGTCGCCTTCATGGGCAGAGACTTCCAGCAGCGGGTAGCCCAACTGGCGATAGACCGCCAGCAGGTCGTTCAGGGCGGCTTCGTTGTCCGGGCTGATCAGGTCGGCCTTGTTCAGCAGCAACAAGGGGTGAATCCCGGCGTGTTCCGCCGCCACCAGGTAGCGATCGATCAGGTTGGCATGGGGCTCGGGTGCCGGCGCGAACACGATCACGATCAGGTCTACGTTGGCCGCCACGGGTTTAAGCTGGCCGCGATGATCCGGGCGGCAGAGTTCGGTACTGCGTGGCAACTGCGCCACGATCACGCCAATGCCCTGATTGCCAGCGCGCCAGACTACTTGGTCGCCGGTGACCATCGCAGGCAGGTTGGCCCTTAGGTGGCAGCGGAACACCTGGCCGACGCGTTCGCCTTGCTGGGCTTCTACTTCTACCTGCACGCCATAGTGCGCGATAACCAGGCCGGTTTCTTCTGGGCCCAGGTCGCCGCCCTCAAGGGCGTCCAGCGCAAGGGAGTCGCGCTTGGCCGCGCGCTCGGCGCGTTCGTTCTGAATTTTGTCGATGCGCCAGGCCTGGCGACGGTTAAGCTGGCGTTTGGCCATGAAAGTACCGAAAAGAGGGGACCGATAGGTAGGCGCGCGACAGCGGCCCAGGGTCGAGGCGCGAGTCTAGCATGCGCCGGTAAGCTACACTGCGCAGTCTTGTCGAGGAGACCGCAATGCTCAACCCCACTAACCTGATCTGGATCGACCTGGAAATGACCGGGCTGGACCCGGACACCGACGTCATCATCGAAATGGCGACCATCGTTACAGACAGCAACCTCAATACCCTGGCCGAAGGCCCGGTGATCGCCATTCACCATAGCGATGATGTTCTGGCGCGCATGGACGAATGGAACACCCGCCAGCACGGCGGCTCCGGGCTAACTGAGCGCGTGCGCCAGAGCACCTTGAGCATGGCCGACGCCGAGCGGGAAACCCTGGCGTTTCTGGAGCAATGGGTACCCAAGGGCAAATCGCCTATCTGCGGCAACAGCATTTGCCAGGATCGCCGCTTCCTGTATCGCCATATGCCCGCCTTGGAAGGTTACTTCCATTACCGCAACCTGGACGTCTCTACCGTGAAGATTTTGGCAGGGCTGTGGGCCCCCGAGGTGCGTGACAGCCTGAAGAAAGGCGGTAGCCACCTGGCCCTGGACGACATCCGCGATTCCATTGCCGAGTTGCAGCACTACCGCCAGCATTTCCTCAAGGTGTGAGGCTTAGGCCCCCTCGCCATGACGGGTAAGGGCCCACTCCACATGCTCGCGCACCAGTGGGGACGAGTGAGCACGGCGGGCTTTTAATGCCTCGACCACGGCAATGGTGGTGGGGGCATTGCCAAGCCCCACGGCCAGGTTGCGCAGCCAGCGTTCAAAACCTGCCCGCCGCAGCGGTGAGCCTTCCGTGTGCGCCAGAAACTGCTCTTCGTCCCAGCGGAACAGCACTGCCAGTTCGCTGTTATCCAGGCCGTGTCGGGGGGTGAAGTCTGTTTCAGCGGTAGGGCGGGCGAAGCGGTTCCAAGGGCAGACCAACTGGCAGTCGTCACAACCGAACACCCGATTACCGATCAGCGGGCGCAGGTCTTCGGGAATCGAGCCTTTATATTCGATGGTCAGGTACGAAATGCAGCGCCGGGCATTGAGCTGGTAAGGCCCGACGAAGGCATTGGTGGGGCAAATGTTCAGGCAGGCCTGGCAGCGGCCGCAATGTTCGCTGTCATAGGGGGCGTCCTCAGGCAGCGGCAGGTCGACGAACAGTTCGCCAAGGAAGAAGTAACTGCCTGCCTTGCGGTTCAACACCAAGGTGTTTTTGCCGATCCAGCCTAGCCCCGCCTGCTGGGCGATGGCTTTCTCCAGTACCGGCGCGCTGTCTACAAAAGCCCGATAGCCGAAGGGGCCAATAACCGCGCCAATGCGCTCGGCCAGTTGCTGCAAGCGCTTGCGCACCACCTTGTGATAGTCCCGGCCCAAGGCGTACCGGGAAATATAAGCGGTTTGCGGCTGGGCCAGGCGTTCGGCCATGCGCGTGTCGCCGGGCAGGTAATCCATGCGCACCGAAACCACCCGCAGCGTGCCGGGTACCAGTTCGTCTGGCCGCCAGCGCTTGCTGCCATGGGCGGCCATATAGTCCATTTCGCCATGGTGGCCCGCCTCCAGCCAACGCTGCAGGTGGCCCTCATGCTCGCCCAGCGACAGGCCACTGATGCCCACTTGCTGGAAGCCCAGTTCGCGGCCCCAGGCCTTGATGGACGTGGCGAGTTCTGCAAGGTCGAGGGTGGCGGTGGGCATGTAAGAAGGAAACCAAAGCGTGAATGGGTATAATTCTGCCAGACATCCAGGCCAATGGTTGAATGATGGCGCCTCTTACTGCTCTACCCGACGTACTGTACTCCGCCGCCCAGGTCCGCCAGCTCGATGCTCAGCTGATTGCCGCGGGCACGCCTGGGCTCGAACTGATGGGCCGCGCCTCGGCGGCCTGCTGGCAGGCGCTACGCTCGCGCTGGCCGGACGCGAAAGCCGTCACTGTCTTTGCGGGGGGGGGTAATAACGCCGCCGATGGGTTTCTGATCGCGGCCCTGGCCCAGCATGCGGGCTGGCAGGTACGGGTCTATACCTTGGCCGACCCTGCCCAGCTTCGCGGGGACGCCGCCGCCGCCTTCGCCGAGGCACGGCAGGCAGGCGTTCACTGCCGCCCCTGGGAGCAGGGCGAGCCATTGCAGGGCGTGCTGGTCGATGCCCTGTTCGGTACCGGCCTGACTCGCGAAGTCACCGGTGCCTATCGCCAGGCGATCAACGCTATCAATGGCAGCGGCCTGGGCGTATTGGCCGTGGATATTCCTTCTGGCTTGAGCGCGGATACCGGCCATGTGTTGGGCGAGGCGGTAAAGGCCCAGGTCACCGTGACCTTTATTGGCCTCAAGCTGGGTTTGTTCACCGGAGAGGCCCCGGCCTATGTGGGCGCACTGGTGTTCGATGCCTTGCAAGCCGCACCGGCCATCCTCGCCCAAGCGGCCACCGAAGCCCGCCTGCTCGGGCCTGGCCGGTTGCCCTTGCCCGCGCCCCGCCAACCTACCGCCCACAAGGGGCAGTTCGGCCGCGTGCTGGTCATTGGCGGTGAGCGCGGTACCGGTGGCGCCGCCATCATGGCGGCCGAAGCCGCCCTGCGCAGTGGCGCGGGCATGGTGTCGCTGGCCACCCGAGACATGCACCTGGCTCCGGCCTTGAGCCGCCTGCCCGAGGTGATGACAGCCGCCGTGGCGTCCGCCAACCAAGTGCTGCCCCTGATAGAAGCCGCGTCTGTGCTGGTAGTGGGGCCTGGCATGGGTACGTCGGCCTGGGCTCGTGGCCTGTTATCGGCTGCCGCCAGCCACAACCTGCCACAAGTGTGGGATGCCGATGCCCTGAACCTGCTGGCCAAAGGTGTAGTGACCCTGCCAGCGCAGGCCGTGATTACCCCGCACCCCGGCGAGGCGGCACGCTTGCTGGGCATCAGCACCGCGCAAGTCCAAGCGGACCGGCCCGCGGCAGTCAGGGCGTTGGCCCAGCGTTACCAGTGTGTCTGCGTGCTCAAGGGGGCGGGTAGCCTGATCGCCACGCCTGAGGGCGAGCTTGCCTTGTGTGACCGTGGCCACCCCGCCATGGCTACTGCGGGGTTAGGGGACGTACTGTCTGGGCTGATCGGCGCCTTGCTGGCCCAACACATGGCGCCCTTCGACGCCGCATGCCTGGGCGTATGGCTGCACGCTCGGGCCGGTGAGCTTCAAGGCGCCCAAGGGCGGGGCCTGGCTGCCGTTGATCTGATTCCTTCCATTCGTCAGTTGCTCGAGGAGGTAGCCCCATGCGCAGCCTGAGCCTGTTCATCGCCGATGAAGCGGCTATGACCGCGTTAGGGGCCAAGCTTGCCGGCGCTACCGATGGCCGTGGAACCTTGTTTCTTGAAGGGGACCTGGGCGCTGGCAAAACCACTCTTTCACGGGGGGTCGTTCGCGGCTTTGGGCATGCCGGCGCTGTCAAAAGCCCTACCTTCACCCTCGTGGAACCTTATGAGCTGGACGGCACCACGCTGTATCACTTTGACCTCTACCGCCTGGCCGATCCCGAAGAGCTTGAATTCATGGGTATTCGGGATTACTTCGACGACAATGCACTGTGCTTGGTGGAATGGCCGGCCAAGGGCCAGGGCGTTTTGCCAAAGCCTGACCTGACCATTACCATAAGCGCCCAAGAGCAAGGGCGCCGTCTCGATATGAGCGCTGGCAGCTCCCGTGGTGAATCGTGGTTGGGCGCATTGGCGCCTGTTTATAGATGAAGGGGTGGGGAACGTATGCGCATTCGCGCGCTGGTCGCAGTCGTGGGACTCTGGCTTACGGCCTTTGCGGTCGACGCCATGGCGGTCACACAGGTCAAAAGCATGCGCTTGTGGCGGGCCCCGGATAACACGCGCCTGGTCTTCGACCTGTCAGGTCCGGTAGAGCACAGCGTATTCACGCTAACGGCACCGGACCGGCTGGTCATTGACATCAATGGCGCAACACTGGACAGCCCCCTGAAGGTGTCCACCGCCAATACACCCATTACCAGTGTACGCACGGCGCAACGTACACCGACGGACCTGCGGGTCGTGGTGGACTTGAAAAAAGCCCTTACGCCCAAGAGCTTTACGCTGGCGCCTAACCAGCAGTACGGCAACCGCCTGGTGGTCGACCTGTATGACCAGCCTTCGGACGCCGAACCCGTGCCCTTGCCGCCGACTATTGCCACGACGCCCGCGGTGCCCGTGACCCCGGCCAAGCCTGAGATCAAGCTGACCCCGGTGCCCAATGGCAAGCGCGACATCATCATTGCCATCGACGCCGGCCACGGTGGTGAAGACCCCGGCGCCTCAGGCTCCCGTGGGGAGCACGAAAAAGACGTGGTACTGGCAATCGCCCGTGAGTTGCAACGGCAGATCAACCAAGAGAAGGGCTTTCGCGCTGAACTGACCCGCACCGGGGACTACTTCATCCCGCTGCGCCAGCGCACGGAGATCGCCCGCAAGAAGGGTGCCGACCTGTTCGTGTCCATTCATGCGGACGCCGCGCCCTCTTCAGCGGCCTACGGCGCTTCGGTGTTTGCGCTGTCGGAGCGCGGCGCTACCTCCGAAACCGCCCGCTGGCTGGCTGACAGCGAAAACCGTTCCGACCTGATTGGTGGTGCCGGTAACGTGAGCCTGGACGATAAAGACCGGATGCTGGCCGGGGTGCTGCTGGACCTGTCCATGACCGCCTCCCTCAGCTCCAGCCTCAACGTTGGGCAAAAGGTGCTGAGCAACATTGGCCAAGTGACTACCTTGCACAAGAACCGGGTAGAACAGGCGGCGTTCATGGTACTCAAATCCCCGGACATTCCGTCGATCCTGGTGGAAACCGGCTTTATTTCCAATTCCGGCGAATCCAGCAAGCTGCGTTCGGCGTCCCATCAACAAGCCTTGGCCCGCTCCATACGTGCAGGGGTGAAACAGTTCTTCGAACAGAACCCACCGCCAGGCACCTATATCGCTTGGCTGCGTGACTCAGGCAAGCTGGCCCGGGCCGAAAGCGAGCACACCGTGCGCAGCGGCGAGACCCTCCCAATGATTGCAACCCGTTACCAGGTGTCGGTCAGCGCCTTGCGCAGCGCCAATGACCTGAGCGGCGACGACTTGAAGATCGGCCAGTTGCTGGTCATCCCGTCCGCTGCCGTGGCTGCCCAATGATGGCGGCGCCCGGGCGCATCGAGCTGCTCACGCCACGGCTGGCGAACCAGATTGCCGCCGGGGAGGTGGTCGAGCGGCCTGCCTCGGTGATCAAGGAGCTGCTGGAAAACAGCCTGGACTCCGGCGCCAAGCGGATCGACGTGGACGTGGAGCAGGGTGGCGTCAAGCTGCTGAAGGTGCGCGATGACGGCTCAGGCATCGCCTCCGATGACTTGCCCCTGGCCCTGGCTCGCCACGCCACCAGCAAGATCCGCGACTTGGAAGACCTGGAGCGGGTAATGAGCCTGGGCTTTCGCGGTGAGGCGCTGGCCTCCATCAGTTCGGTGGCGCGGCTGCTGCTTACGTCCCGCACCATCGATGCCGAACAGGCCTGGCAGGTTGAAACCGAAGGTCGGGACATGGCCCCTAGGGTGCAGCCTGCTGCCCACCCGGTGGGTACTTCGGTGGAAGTGCGCGATCTGTTTTTCAATACCCCGGCGCGGCGCAAGTTCCTAAAAAGCGAAAAAACCGAATTCGATCACCTGCAGGAAGTGATCCGCCGCCTGGCGCTGGCTCGCTTCGATGTGGCCTTTCACCTGCGCCACAACGGTAAAAGCGTGCTCACGTTGCACGAAGCGCCCGACGAGGCCATGCGCGCTCGGCGGGTAGGCGCCATTTGCGGCCCAGGTTTCCTGGAGCAGGCGATGCCTATCGAGGTAGAGCGCAGCGGCCTGCGTTTATGGGGGTGGGTCGGTTTACCTACCTTTTCGCGTAGTCAGGCGGATATGCAGTACTTCTTCGTCAATGGCCGGGCAGTGCGCGACAAGCTGGTCGCTCATGCGGTGCGCCAGGCCTACCGTGACGTACTGTTCAATGGCCGTCATCCCACCTTTGTGTTGTTTCTGGAAGTAGACCCGGCCATGGTGGATGTGAACGTGCATCCCACCAAGCATGAGGTGCGCTTCCGCGATGGGCGCATGGTCCATGATTTCCTCTATGGCACCCTGCACCGCGCCTTGGCGCAGGTGCGGCCGGAAGATCAACTGGCCGCCGCGCCTGCCGCCACTGCCGCGATCGTGCGCCCCTCCGGGCCTGAAGCTGGCGAGTTCGGCCCACAGGGCGAGATGCCCCTGGCGGCGCGCGCCACAACCTTGCAGCCGCGGTACACTCCGCCACTGTCCGCCACCCAGGGCAGCAGCAGTGGCGGTGGCGGTAACCATGGCGCCTGGGCGGGGCCCGAGCGCCGCCCGCAGGCCGTGCCCTTGGCCGAAGCCAGTGGTGTGTACCAGGCGTTTTTCGCGCCCCTGCCCACTGCTACCGAAGCCGCGCCGGCCTTGCCAGCAACCCAAGATGAAATTCCGCCGCTGGGGTTTGCCTTGGCGCAACTCAAAGGGATTTACATCCTGGCCGAAAACGCCCACGGGCTGGTGTTGGTCGATATGCACGCGGCCCACGAGCGCATCATGTATGAACGCCTTAAGCTGGCCATGGCCAGCGAGGGCCTGAGTGGCCAACCACTCTTGGTCCCGGAATCTCTAGCATTGAGCCAACGCGAGGCAGACTGCGCCGAAGAGCATGCGGCCTGGTTCTCCCGGCTTGGGTTCGAGCTACAGCGTCTTGGGCCTGAAACGCTCGCAATCCGGCAGATCCCGGCCTTGCTCAAGCAAGCCGAAGCGAATCGCCTGGTAGCCGATGTGCTAGCCGACCTGATGGAGTACGGCACCAGCGACCGTATTCAAGCGCACCTGAACGAACTGCTCGGCACTATGGCGTGCCACGGTGCGGTGCGTGCCAATCGGCGCCTGGCGGTGGCTGAAATGAACGCGTTATTGCGGGACATGGAAACCACCGAGCGCAGTGGCCAGTGCAACCATGGTCGCCCCACCTGGACCCAACTGGGCGTGGACGAGCTGGATCGGCTTTTCCTGCGAGGGCGCTAGCATGGCCGCGTTACCCCCTGCCATCTTTCTGATGGGGCCCACGGCTTCCGGCAAAACCGACCTGGCCATGGCATTGACCCGAGCACTGCCCTGCGAACTGATCAGCGTGGACTCGGCCTTGGTCTACAAGGGCATGGACATCGGTACGGCCAAGCCGTCCAAGGCTTTGCTGGCTGAATACCCACATCGGTTGGTGGATATTCTCGACCCCATCGAGCGTTATTCGGCGGCGGACTTTCGCCGTGACGCACTCAGTGCCATGGCCGACATCACGGCCCGTGGCCGCATACCGCTGTTGGTAGGCGGCACCATGCTCTATTTCAAGGCCTTGGTCGAGGGCCTGGCCGAAATGCCCAGCGCCGATGCCGCCTTGCGCGAGGCCTTGGAGACCCAGGCGGTCGAGGAGGGGTTGCAAGCCCTGCATGCTGAATTGGCCCGTGTCGATCCGGTGTCTGCCGCGCGCATTCACCCCAATGACCCTCAGCGCATCATGCGGGCCTTGGAGGTGTACCGGGTCAGCGGCCAAAGCATGACCGAACTGCGCCAGTTGCAAAATGTGCAAAAGGGTGTGCCAGGCGCATCGGGCGGCCCGCAATTACCCTATACTGTGGCCAGCCTAGCCATCGCGCCAGCGCAGCGGTCCGTCTTACACGAGCGCATAGCCCTGCGCTTCGAGCAAATGCTTGAACAGGGCTTCGTGGATGAGGTCAGAGCATTGCGCGACCGAGGGGACTTGCACGCAGACCTGCCATCCATGCGGGCGGTGGGCTATCGGCAAGTATGGGAACATCTCGACGGCGCCTTGAGCGTCAGCGAAATGAAAGAACGAGGCATCATCGCGACCCGTCAGTTGGCCAAGCGGCAATCTACTTGGTTAAGAAGTTGGAGCAATTTGCACTGGCTCGACAGCCTTGCTCGCGACAACTTGACGCAGTCCTTGAAATACCTGGGTTCGATCTCCATATTGAGCTGAGTCTTGCGTTGCCGTCTATCCTTGGTGGAAGGCGGGTAGCCATCATTTTTGCAGTTTTTTTTATAGTCCTTAAAGGAGTGCGGCACATGTCAAAAGGGCATTCGCTACAAGACCCTTACTTGAATACCTTACGTAAAGAAAAAGTGGGGGTTTCGATCTATCTCGTCAACGGCATCAAGCTGCAAGGTACTATCGAGTCCTTTGACCAATTCGTCATCCTGCTGAAGAACACTGTCAGCCAGATGGTCTACAAGCACGCTATCTCTACCGTCGTTCCTGTGCGCCCCATTCGCCTGCCTAGCGCCGGTGATGCCGAGCACGCCGACGCCGAGCCTGGAAACGCCTGATAGGAGCTGCCTTTGTTCTTTGAGCGCCACGGTGGTGGTGAACGGGCCATTCTCGTTCATCTGGATGGACAAGACCCTGAGGCGCGCGAAGACCCGCAGGAGTTTCAGGAGCTGGCCAATTCCGCCGGTGCTGAAACCGTTGGGTTCGTAAGCGTTTCGCGGCATCAGCCCACGGCCAAGTACCTGATTGGTACGGGCAAGGTCGACGAGCTGCGCGAGCAGGTCAAGGCCGGTGAAGTTGACCTGGTGATTTTCAATCACACCCTTACGCCCAGCCAAGAGCGCAACCTCGAGCGTGCGTTCGAGTGCCGCGTGTTGGACCGCACCGGGCTGATTCTGGATATCTTTGCCCAGCGCGCGCGTACCCATGAAGGCAAGCTGCAGGTGGAGCTCGCCCAGCTCGAACACATGAGTACACGTCTTGTTCGAGGCTGGACTCACCTTGAGCGGCAAAAGGGTGGTATCGGCCTACGTGGGCCGGGTGAAACCCAGCTCGAAACCGACCGGCGCCTGTTGCGGGTGCGTCTGCGGCAGATCAAGGCCCGCCTTGAGAAAGTGCGCAGTCAGCGTGAGCAAGCACGGCGCGGGCGTAGGCGTGCCGATATCCCTTCCGTGTCGCTGGTGGGTTACACCAACGCTGGCAAGTCCACCTTGTTCAATGCAATCACCCAGTCTGACGTGTACGCCGCAGACCAGCTCTTCGCTACCCTGGACCCCACCCTGAGGCGCCTCGAACTGGCCGATATCGGCCCGATCGTGCTTGCCGATACCGTAGGGTTCATCCGCCATTTGCCCCACAAGCTGGTGGAAGCCTTCCGCGCTACCCTAGAAGAGTCCGCCAACTCTGACCTGCTGCTGCATGTAATCGATGCCCACGAGCCAGAACGCATGGCTCAAGTGGAGCAGGTCATGGCGGTGTTGACCGAAATCGGCGCCCAGGGCTTGCCGATTCTGGAGGTGTACAACAAGGTCGACCTGCTCGACGCGGTAGAGCCACACATCCAGCGTGGCGAAGATGGCAAGCCGCAGCGCGTATGGGTATCGGCCCGCGAAGGCCTGGGCCTTGAGCTGGTGGGCCAGGCGGTCGCGGAGCTACTGGGTGAAGACCTGTTCGTGGCCACGCTTCGCTTGCCTCAAGCCCTCGGGCGCCTGCGTGCGCAGTTCTTCGGGGCGGGGGCGGTGCAGGGCGAGGTTTACGACGAGGGTGGCGCCAGCTTGCTGGATGTCCGCATCCCTAGGGTGGAGCTTAACCGCTTGGTTAGCCGCGAAGGCTTGAAGCCGGCGGAATTCATCCAGGAACACACTTTGCAATAAAAGCCCTTCGTGTTGATTTGGTCGGGAGGGCCGGCATTCTGTAGCATTGGCCGACGCGCCGTGGGTGCGTCTTAGCTTTATCTGATGGAGAGCGCTATGGCTTGGAATGAGCCGGGTGGCAACTCGAACAACCAGGACCCTTGGGGCGGCCGTCGTGGCGGCGATCGCAAGGGCCCGCCGGATCTGGACGAAGCCTTCCGCAAGCTGCAAGAGAGCCTGAACGGGTTGTTCGGTGGCGGTAAGCGTCGAGGTGGCGAGCCTACGGGCTCCAAAGGCGGTGGCCTGGGCCTGCTGGGCATTGGCCTGGCCGTGCTGGCGGCTATCTGGCTGTATAGCGCGGTTTATGTAGTAGACGAACAAGAGCAGGCAGTTGTGCTTCGGTTCGGTAAATACTATGAAACCGTAGGGCCGGGCCTGAACATCTACTTCCCGCCCTTCGATCGCAAGTACCTCGAGAACGTGACGCGTGAACGTGCCTACAGCAAGCAAGGGCAAATGCTTACCGAGGATGAGAACATCGTCGAGGTGCCGCTGACCGTCCAATACAAGATCGTCAACCTGCGGGACTTCGTACTTAACGTCGACCAGCCTGAAATCAGCCTGCAGCATGCCACCGATAGCGCCTTGCGCCATGTGGTGGGCTCCACCGCCATGGACCAGGTGCTGACCGAGGGCCGGGTGCAGATGGCCGGTGAAATCAAGGAGCGCCTGCAGCGCTTCCTGGATACCTACCGTACGGGTATCAGCGTCACCCAGGTGAACGTACAGAGCGCTGCCGCGCCACGCGAGGTTCAGGAAGCCTTCGACGATGTGATTCGCGCCCGTGAAGACGAGCAGCGTGCCCGCAATCAGGCCGAGACCTACGCCAACGGCGTGGTGCCCGAGGCCCGGGGTCAGGCGCAACGCATCATTGAGGATGCCAATGGGTACCGGGACGAAGTCGTTTCCCGCGCCAAGGGTGAGGCGGACCGCTTCGTCAAGTTGCTGACCGAGTACCGCAAGGCGCCGGACGTCACACGTGAGCGTCTGTACCTCGAAACCATGCAAGAGGTGTACAGCAATACCAGCAAAGTGCTGGTATCGGGCAAGGGGCAAAACAACATGCTCTACCTGCCGTTGGACAAACTCATGGACAAAGGCCGCACCCCCGTGCCTCAGCAGCCATCCACGGCACCGCCGTCGGACTCCGCTGGCCGTAGCGCTGGCGACCTGCAACAGCAGCAGCGGGAATTGCGTACGAGGGAGAGCCGCTGATGAGCAATAGATCCGTAATCGCGCTTATCGCCGGGGTCGTGGTGGTGATAGGGCTGTGGAACAGCTTCTATATCGTGTCTCAAACCGAGCGGGCAGTTTTGCTGCGCTTTGGCCGTGTCGTGGAAGCCGACGTACAGCCCGGGCTTCACATGAAGGTGCCCTATATGAACCAGGTGCGTCGTTTCGATGCGCGCCTGATGACCTTGGACGCCCCGACCCAGCGCTTCCTCACCCTTGAAAAAAAGGCCGTGATGGTGGACGCCTACGCCAAATGGCGGGTGAAGGACGCCGACCGTTTCTACACCGCTACCGCGGGTATGAAGGCCACGGCAGACGAGCGACTGGCGCGCCGACTTGAATCTGGCCTTCGAGACCAGTTCGGCAAGCGTACCCTGCATGAGGTGGTGTCTGGTGAGCGTGATGCTCTGATGGCGGATATCACCGCCTCGCTCAACCGCATGGCTGACCAGGAACTGGGTATCGAGGTGGTGGACGTCCGCGTCAAGGCCATCGACCTGCCGAAGGAAGTCAATCGCAGTGTGTTCGAGCGTATGAGCACCGAGCGGGAACGCGAAGCCCGCGAGCACCGTGCCAAGGGTAACGAGCTGGCAGAAGGCATACGTGCCGACGCCGACCGTCAGCGTCGTGTACTGCTGGCTGAAGCCTATCGCGAGTCCGAGGAAGTACGAGGAGATGGCGACGCCACGGCGGCAGGTATCTACGCCAAGGCTTATGGTCAAGATCCTGAGTTCTATGCGTTCTATCGCAGCCTTCAGGCCTACAAGCAAGGGTTTTCCAGCAAGGAAGACGTGCTGGTGCTAGACCCAAGCAGTGAGTTTTTCCGCTTCATGGAGCGCACTAAGCCATAACTAGGCCTTTGGGGCCTGAACTGGATCATCGGCACCCCACTGGGCGGCTCATTGCCCAGCGGGGTGATCCTGGGGCCAAACCTGTGTATCATGCGGCAGCCGGGAAATTCCCGGCTTTTTTGCGTCTGCAGGGTTCTTGACCGGCAGGCTCTATGGTGTACGAGGGTATTGCCCCGTGGCGCGACCGCGCTATGGTCCACGCGCCTGCGCGGCAGTATCTGCTTCACTCTAAGGCGAGCCAGCACCGGCTTGCCGCCTGTAACGAAGGGGATGGGGTAATGGCAACGGTAGACCGCTGGCTTTTGCCAGATGGTATCGAGGAAGTACTGCCACCTGAGGCCGCGCGTATCGAAGTAGCGCGCCGCCAGGTACTGGATCTATTCCAGAGCTGGGGCTACGAGTTCGTGGTAACCCCACATATCGAATACCTGGAGTCCTTATTGGTAGGTGCCTCCCAGGACCTGGACCTGCGCACCTTCAAAGTAGTAGACCCATTATCCGGGCGGCAGATGGGCTTCAGGGCTGACATCACTCCCCAGGTAGCACGTATCGACGCCCACTCCTTGCGCCGTGAAGGCCCAAGCCGCCTGTGCTACGCCGGTAGCGTGCTGCACGCCAATCCGCGGGCGCTGTCGACGTCCCGTAGCCCTATTCAACTAGGGGCCGAGTTGTACGGCGATGCCAGCATCGCCAGCGACCTGGAAGTGATCAGCCTGATGCTGGCCATGCTGGAGCTGTGGCAGGTGCCGGACGTGCATATGGACTTGGGCCATGTGGGCATCTACCGAGGGCTGGCGCAAGCGGCGGGCTTGTCGGGTGATACCGAGCAACGGCTGTTCGACGCCTTGCAGCGCAAGGCCACCGATGAGGTATTCGAGCTGACCGCTCATTTGCCCGCAACGCCGGCGCGCATGTTGCGAGCCTTGGTGAACCTGTCTGGAGACCGTTCGGTGTTGGGTCAGGCGCGGGAAATTCTCGGAGGTGCGCCGGCGCAAGTGTTGGCCGCACTGGATGAACTGCTGGAACTGGCCGAGCGTCTGGCGGCCCGCTTCCCTGGTTTGCCACTGTACTTTGACCTGGGCGAACTGCGCGGCTATCACTACCACACAGGCGTAGTGTTCGCCGCTTTCGTGCCGGGCGAAGGGCAGTCCATCGCCCAGGGCGGCCGCTATGATGATTTCGGCGCCGACTTCGGCCGTGCTCGCCCGGCTACCGGTTTTTCTACCGACCTCAAGACCCTGGTTACCCTGGGCCGCGCCGAGGTTAAGCTGCCTGTGGGAGGTATCTGGATGCCCGATAGCCCAGACGCTGCCTTATGGCAGGCCGCGCAACGGCTGCGCAGTGAAGGCCAACGCGTGGTACAGGCGCTACCTGGCCAGGCTGGGGCCCCTGCGCTGGAAGCAGGCTGCGACCGTCAACTGATTCTGCAAAACGGCCGTTGGCAAGTAGCGGCCCTGGTTTCCTGAGTTCACGCCGGCCGTGGCCGGTACCAAGTTTGCGCCAATGAGGACAAGTGTTATGGGTAAGAATGTCGTCGTCCTGGGCACCCAATGGGGTGATGAGGGCAAAGGCAAGATCGTCGATCTGCTCACCGAACATGCTGCCGCGGTGGTTCGTTACCAAGGCGGCCATAACGCCGGCCACACGCTGGTGATCGACGGCGAGAAAACCGTGTTGCACCTGATCCCGTCCGGCGTCCTGCGCGCTGGCGTACAGTGCCTGATTGGCAACGGTGTGGTGGTTGCGCCTGATGCCTTGATGCGCGAAATCATCAAGTTGGAAGAAAAAGGCGTGCCGGTGCGTGAGCGCCTGCGCATCAGCCCAGCGTGCCCGCTGATCCTTTCCTATCATGTAGCGCTGGACCAGGCGCGTGAGAAAGCCCGTGGTGAGCTCAAGATCGGCACCACCGGTCGCGGCATCGGCCCGGCGTACGAAGACAAAGTCGCGCGTCGTGGCCTGCGTGTAGGGGATCTGTTCCACCGCGAACGCTTCGCTGCCAAACTGGGCGAGTTGCTGGATTACCACAACTTCGTGCTGGTCAATTACTACAAAGAGCCTGCCATCGACTTCCAGAAAACCCTGGACGAGTGCATGAGCTACGCTGAGCTGCTCAAGCCGATGATGCTGGACGTCACTGCCGAGTTGCATGACTTGCGTCGTGCTGGCAAAGACATCATGTTCGAAGGGGCCCAAGGTTCTTTGCTGGACATCGACCATGGGACCTACCCTTACGTCACTAGCTCCAACACTACGGCTGGCGGCATTGCCACCGGGTCGGGCGTGGGGCCGATGTACCTGGATTACATTCTGGGGATCACCAAGGCCTATACCACGCGTGTGGGTTCTGGCCCGTTCCCTACCGAGCTGTTCGATGACGTAGGTGCCTTCCTGGCCAAGCGTGGTCATGAGTTCGGCGCCACCACCGGCCGCGCGCGCCGCTGTGGCTGGTTCGATGCCGTGATTCTGCGCCGTGCCATCGATGTAAACAGCATTTCGGGCCTGTGCCTGACCAAGCTGGACGTACTGGACGGCCTGGAAACCATAAACATCTGCGTGGGCTACAAGAACGAGCATGGCGCTGTGATCGACGCGCCTACGGATGCCGATAGCTACCTGGGCCTGCAGCCGATTTATGAAGAGATGCCGGGCTGGAGCGAATCCACCCTAGGGGCCAAGAGCCTTGAGGCGCTTCCCGCCAATGCTCAGGCGTATATCAAGCGGGTGGAAGAGCTGGTGGGCGCGCCGATCGACATTATTTCGACGGGCCCTGACCGCAACGAAACCATCGTATTGCGCCACCCGTTCGCGTAACTCGCTGTTGTTGCACAAAGGGCCCCAAGAGGGCCCTTTGTCATTTGTGAAATAGCGCAGCCTGCAAGACGCTCGCTGCTAGCGACGGTTCAGGTACATCCGGGTGGTGAGCAAGTACACGGGCAACCCGGATACCAGAATCAGCAATGCCGCAAAGGGCGCGGCCGCGGCGAACTCCATATTGGCGGTATGGGACCATATTTCCGTGGCCAGGGTGGTAGTGCCTGTGGGGCTAAGGAGCAGCGTGGCGGTGAGTTCTTTCATCGCGTCCAGGAATACCAGGGCAAAGGCGGCCGCCAGTGCCGGGAAGATGATCGGCAGAGTCACCTTGCAGAAGGCCAGGAACGCCGTGGCCCCCAAGGTGCGTGCAGCTTCTTCGAGTTGTGGCGCGGCCTTAGTCAGCGCTGTGCGCACCGGGCCCTGGGCCAGCGGCAGGAACAGTAGGGCATAGGCCAGAATTAGCAAGCCCGTGGTTTGATAGAGCGCTGGTACATAATGAAGGGCGAAGTACACCAGGGTCAGCGCGATCACCAAGCCAGGCAGTGCATGTAGCAGATACGGCAGCCGTTCGGCCCAGATTGCCAATGGCCCCCGATAGCGCACCACCAGTAGGCCTACCGGCAACGCAAACAGCAGCGCCACGGCGGCACCGGCCAGTGACAGCCCCAGAGACGACATCAGCGCCTGGCCGATCTCAGCCAGTGGGAAGGCTGCGGAACTGCCTTTAACGAGCCAGTAACCCAGCATCACCAGCGGCACGCCGCTGCCTAGTACCGCCAAAGCCACGCAAAAGGCCTGGCCCGCCAATATTGCCCAGGTAGGTAGGCGCAGGGGCGCGGCGCGCCGGGCGACGCCCTGGCCAGTGCGCACGTGGCGCGCGCGGCCCCGCGCCTTGAGCTCAAGCCACAGAAAGCCCAGGCACAGCACCAGCAATACGGCCGACAGCATCGCCGCGTTGGCGTTGCTGAACTCCAGTTCGAACTGCTGATAGATGGCGGTGGTAAAGGTGCGTACATTAAGGATGGATAGCGCGCCGAACTCCACAAGCATGTGCAGGGCAATGAGCAGGCTGCCCGCGAGGATGGCAGGCCATAGCAGAGGAAGGGTTACCGAGAAGAACAGGCGACTGCGGCTAGCGCCCAGCAAACGCGCTGATTCTTCCAGGGAATGATCAAGGCCGCGCAGGGTAGCGGCCACTGGCAGGAACACTAGCGGGTACTTGGACAGGCTCATCACCAGGACGGCGCCGCCCAGGCCTTCGAAGCTGGAGCTCAAGGATATCCAAGTGAAGCTGGAAACGAACGAAGGCACGGCGAACGGCAGACAAAGGGCTACGCCCCAGGCGCGTCGGCCCCACAAATTGGTGCGCTCCAACAACCAGGCCAGCAGGGTACCCATCACCGCGCAAGCGATCGTGACGCCTGCCAGGAGGATAAGCGTGTTGGCAAGCAGGCTGTAAACATAAGGCCGCAACAGCAAGCGGCTCACATCGTGCCAGCCGGCTTCGGCGGTTCGGATGCTGACGTATGCCAACGGCAGCAGGCTCATGGCCACAAGCAACAGCACGGGCGCGACTAGCCAGGCGGAAGGCCGCTTGCCAGCCACCCGCTTGACCGAGGGCACCATGGCTGGTACGACCTGAACCTGCGTAGTCATTTAGTTGAGCCCAACGTCACGCTGCATTTGCAGTGCTTCGTCGGCGTTGCCGATGTCCGCGGGGGTAATGTCCGGTGCTTCCAGTTCACTGAATGGCTTCAGGCCCTGGTCGGACACCATGCCCTTGCGCAGCGGGTATTCGGCCTGGGCTTGGGTAATCACCCGCTGGCCTTCTTCGCTGGTCATCCAGGCCAGCAGTTGCTGGGCCTGTTGAGGGTGTTTGGTTGCCTTGACCACCGCCGCGCTGGAGATGCTCACCAGAGCGCCCGGGTCTTTGTTCTTGAAGTAGTACAGCTTCGATTGCAGCTCGCCCTTTTCACGCTTGAGGGCATACCAGTAGTAGTTGTTCACCAGTACGGCAGCGATATCGCCTTTCTCTACGGCCCGGATGGCAACCATGTTGTTAGCGTAGGTTTTGCCATAGGCCTTCAGGCCAGTCAGCCATTCCTCGGCTGCTTCCTCGCCCTTGAGCCGCAGCACGGCAACGGCTTGCTCCTGAAAAGCGCCGCTGGTAGGTACAAAGCCTATCTTGCCGTTCCACTCCGGGTTGGCGAAGTCCATGACCGAAGCAGGGAGGTCTTTTTCCGCTATCAGCTTGGGGTTATAGGCAACTACTCGCACCCGCGCGGTGATACCTACCCAGGTACCATCCTTGGCAACGTATTCAGAGGGGAGCACGTCGAGGGTGCTTTTGTCGGTAGCCGCCAAGAAGCCTTTTTCGCCCAGCGCGTTGAGCGGTGGCGATTCCTCGCTGTAGATCACGTCAGCAGGGGAGCGATCGCCTTCTTCCATGATCTGATTGGCCAACTGATTGCTGCTGCCCTTGCGGATATTTACATGGATGCCGGTGGAAGCTTCGAAGGCCTTTGCCACGGCTTCGCCAAGCTCTTTATGTTGACCGTTGTACAAGGTAAGCGAAGGCGCATCAGCGCCATGGGCATTGCCGATGAGCAGGGCTACGGTCAAGGCGGGCAAAGCGCACAGGCGCAGGAGGGCAATTCGCACTGACATCCGGGCGTATCTCCTAAAATACAAAGTGGCCAAGTATAAAGGAGATCGGTTCTCGAATGCGGCTGGATTTCGTTGTCAGTACGTTTCAGTTAGACACAAAAAAGCCCACGCTGAGTGGGCTGTTTGCAGCATATGCTTGAATTTGGTGCCCAGGAGAAGACTCGAACTTCCACGGCCGTAAAGCCACCAACACCTGAAGCTGGCGTGTCTACCAATTTCACCACCTGGGCATATCGAAGACTGTCGCCTTCGATGGCGCGCACTATACGGTGGTCATTATAGGGTGTAAAGCCCCTCTGAAAAAAAGAATGGGGCCGCTGGCATGATCGGTATTTAGCCTGAAAACGCAAAAGCCCACTTTCGCGGGCTTTTGGAACGTCGAGGACTAATGTAGTCTCGCGTTTGAAGATGGTGCCCAGAAGAAGACTCGAACTTCCACGGCCGTAAGGCCACCAACACCTGAAGCTGGCGTGTCTACCAATTTCACCATCTGGGCAAATCGACCACTTGCGTCGTCGATGGCGCGCACTATACGGGCGCTGTATTGCAGTGTAAACCCCTGACCGCAAAAATGTTTATGGCCCATGGTCACGGCCAGCACGCAGGCATATGCCGCCGGAATTTCCCGTTTTAACAGGGGTATGCCAAACTAACTTGCATATGACACAAGGTGAACACTCTCTAATGGCCGATTGGCAGTCCCTCGATCCCGAGGCCGCTCGTGAAGCGGAAAAATACGAAAATCCTATCCCCAGCCGTGAACTGATCCTGCACCACCTCGCCGAACGGGGTTCTCCTGCGAGTCGCGAAGAGTTGGTGGAGGAATTCGGCCTGGAGACCGAGGATCAGATTGAAGCCCTGCGCCGCCGCCTGCGGGCGATGGAGCGCGACGCTCAGCTGATCTATACCCGCCGTGGCACCTATGCGCCGGTCGATAAGCTGGACCTGATCGCCGGGCGCGTGAGTGGTCACCGCGACGGCTTTGGTTTCCTGATCCCCGACGACGGCAGCGATGACCTGTTCCTGAGCCCCGCGCAAATGCGCTTGGTCTTCGACGGTGACCGCGCGCTGGCCCGGGTCGCTGGCCTGGATCGCCGAGGTCGCCGCGAAGGCGCTTTGGTCGAAGTGGTCAGCCGGGCCCACGAAAGCATCGTGGGGCGGTATTTCGAGGAAGGCGGTATCGGCTTCGTTCAGGCCGATAACCCTAAGGTCCAACAAGAAGTGCTGGTTACGCCAGGGCGCAATGGTGGCGCCCGGGTAGGGCAGTTCGTGGAGATCAAGATCACCCACTGGCCGACGGCACGCTTCCAGCCCCAGGGGGATGTGATCGAAGTGCTGGGCAACTACATGGCCCCAGGCATGGAAATCGACGTAGCCTTGCGCAGCTACGACATCCCCCATGTATGGCCAGAAGCGGTGGAGAAAGAAGCCGCCAAGCTCAAGCCTGAAGTCGAAGAGAAGCACAAGGCCAATCGAGTCGACCTGCGCCACCTGCCATTCGTGACCATCGATGGTGAAGACGCCCGCGACTTCGACGACGCGGTGTACTGTGAGCCTAAAGGGCGCATCAAAATGTTTTCCGGTGGCTGGCGCTTGTATGTGGCCATCGCCGACGTATCCAGTTATGTGAAGCTGGATTCGGCCCTGGACGCCGAAGCCCAAGTGCGTGGTAACTCGGTGTACTTCCCCGAGCGGGTCGTGCCTATGCTGCCCGAGCAGCTGTCCAATGGCCTGTGCTCGCTGAACCCTCACGTAGATCGCTTGGCCATGGTCTGTGAAATGACCATCTCCAAAAGCGGGCAGATGGTCGACTACACGTTCTATGAGGCAGTCATCCATTCCCACGCGCGCCTGACCTACAACAAGGTCAGTACAATCCTCGAGCATTCCCGTACCTCCGAGGCCAAAGCCTTGCGCGGCGAATATGCCGAGGTAGTGCCGCACCTCAAGCAACTGTATGCGCTGTATCAAGTATTGCTGACAGCCCGGCACGCCCGTGGCGCCATCGACTTTGAAACCCAAGAAACCCGCATCATCTTCGGTACCGAACGCAAGATCGCGGAAATTCGCCCCACTACCCGTAACGACGCTCACAAGCTGATCGAAGAGTGCATGTTGGCGGCCAACGTGGCCACGGCAGAGTTTCTCAAGAAGCACGAAGTACCGTCCCTTTACCGGGTTCACGATGGGCCGCCGCCAGAGCGGCTGGAAAAACTCCGCACCTTCCTGGGCGAGTTGGGCCTTACGCTCAACAAAGGCAAGGATGGCCCTGGCCCCAAGGACTACCAGGCCTTGCTGGAGGCGATCAAGGATCGGCCGGATTTCCATCTGATCCAGACCGTGATGCTGCGCTCACTGAGCCAGGCGGTGTATACCTCGGACAATAACGGCCACTTTGGCTTGAATTACCCAGCCTATACCCATTTCACCTCGCCGATCCGCCGCTATCCAGACCTACTGATTCACCGCGCGATTCGCAGTGTGATCCGCTCCAAGCGCGAAACGCCTCATGTGGTGCGTGCCGGCGCCGCGGCCATTCCCAAGGCACGGATCTACCCCTACGACGAAGCCGCGCTTGAGCAATTGGGTGAGCAATGCTCGTTGACCGAACGCCGCGCCGATGAAGCCACCCGTGACGTGGTCAACTGGCTTAAGTGTGAATATATGAAAGATCGCGTGGGTGAAGTCTTCCCAGGCGTCATTACCGCTACTACGGGTTTCGGTATCTTCGTCGAACTGACGGATATCTATGTGGAAGGCCTGGTGCATGTGTCCGCGTTGCCGGGTGACTACTATCACTACGACCAAGTGCATCATCGCCTGACCGGTGAGCGCACTGGCCGCAGCTTCCGCTTGGGTGACACCGTGCAGGTACGCGTTATGCGGGTCGACCTGGACGAGCGCAAGATCGACTTCGAGCTGGCGGATAAAGGCCCGGAGAAGAGCGCGCCAAACCGCAAGTCCCGCAAAGCCACGGACAAACCGACGTCGGGCAAAACCTCGACAGGCAAGGCGTCTGCCTCTCGTTCCAATCAAACCGCTGCCGTGGCGGCAGCGCCTGCGCCACAGGCTGAGGCGGAGCTGCCAAAACCCCGCAAGCGTAAGGCGAGCAAGGACCCAGCGGTGGACGATGCCTACCGCGCATCCCACGCCACGGCCAATAACGCCGAAGTGCGCAAGAGCCGCGAAATGAAAAAGGCGCTGATGGGCGAGGCCCGTAGCAGCTCGGCCAAGGCCGACGCCGGCAAACCCAGCAAGCACCGCAAGGGCCCTTCCAAAACAGGTGCCCGCAAGACCACCAAGGCAGGATCATGAGTCAGTTGGAAAAAATCTACGGTGTACATGCCGTGGAAGCGCTACTGCGTCATCACCCGCGTCGGGTCAAGCAGATCTGGTTGTCTGAAGGGCGTAGCGAGCCTCGTCTGCAGGCCTTGCTGGAGCTTGCCGGGCAGCACCGGGTTGCGGTAGGCGCGGCTGAGCGCAGAGAGTTGGATGCCTGGGTCGAAGGCGTGCATCAGGGCGTAGTGGCTGATGTGAGCCCCAGCCAGGTGTGGGGTGAGGCAATGCTCGAAGAGCTGCTGGATCGCCACGAAGGCCCGCCCTTGCTGTTGGTGCTGGACGGTGTGACGGACCCGCACAACCTGGGCGCCTGCTTGCGCACCGCCGATGCGGCTGGCGCACTGGCGGTAATTGTTCCCAAAGACAAAGCCGCTACCCTTACGCCGGTTGTGCGTAAAGTCGCTTGCGGCGCGGCTGAAGTGATCCCGCTGGTTGCGGTTACAAACCTGGCCCGTAGCCTGGAGAAACTCCAGCAGCGCGGGCTGTGGGTCGTGGGCACGGCAGGGGAGGCAGACAAAGAGATCTATCAGCAAGACCTGACCGGGCCGTTGATCCTGGTGATGGGCGCCGAAGGCAAGGGCATGCGCCGCCTGACCCGTGAGCACTGCGACCATCTGGTAAAGTTGCCCATGGCCGGTAGCGTCAGCAGCCTGAACGTGTCGGTGGCCACCGGCGTGTGCCTGTTCGAGGCGGTACGCCAGCGCAAGGGGCGCTGATACCCATGGGCGACCGTGGCCTGCCTGGTTCGCCCGATTCGCTGGCGCCTACGGCAGCCCCGAGGCGTGGTCAAATATTCACCAATCACCTTGCTTAAGCCCAGCCCCTTCTCTACAATTGCGCCCCTTGCCTTGGCGGTAGGTTCATTCCTGCCCGCCTGAGCATGCACCAAGCACTATTCACTCCTTGTCTGACCGGCACCCCGGCAGGCTACAACCCGTAAGGAGCATTCATGCGTCATTACGAAATCATCTTCCTGGTCCACCCGGATCAGAGCGAGCAAGTCGGCGGCATGGTTGAGCGTTACACCAAGCTGATCGAAGAAGACGGTGGCAAGATTCACCGCCTGGAAGACTGGGGCCGTCGTCAACTGGCCTACGCCATCAACAACGTTCACAAGGCTCACTACGTGATGCTGAACGTTGAGTGCACCGGTAAGGCCTTGGCCGAGCTGGAAGACAGCTTCCGCTACAACGATGCCGTGATCCGTAACCTTGTGATTCGTCGCGACGAAGCCGTTACCGGCCCGTCCGAAATGCTCAAGGCTGAAGAGAACCGCAGCGAGCGCCGTGAGCGTCGTGACCGTCCTGAGCAAGCTGAAGGCGCCGACGGCGACGACAGCGACAACAGTGACAGCAGCGACAACGCTGACGAGTAATCCACGGATCTTTAGAGGAGCCTGTTAAATGGCACGTTTCTTCCGTCGTCGTAAATTCTGCCGCTTCACCGCAGAAAACGTTAAAGAGATCGACTACAAAGATCTCAACACCCTGAAAGCTTACGTATCTGAAACCGGCAAGATCGTTCCTAGCCGTATCACGGGTACCAAGGCTCGTTATCAGCGTCAGCTGGCTACCGCTATCAAGCGCGCCCGCTTCCTGGCCCTGCTGCCTTACACCGACAGCCACGGCCGCTGATACGGGCTTTGTCGACACGTAGTAAAGGATAGAGCGCATGCGTGCCTTGGCTGATTTCATCATGCGGGGTCGTGTGCAAGCCACCCTGGTGGTGGTTGGATGTGCGGCACTGCCGTTTTTGTTCTGGTTAAGTGCCGCCGCGGGTTGCCTAGTGCTGCTGCGGCGGGGGCTAAGCGATGCTATCGGCGTGCTTGCCTGGGGCGTACTACCGGCATTGGCCTGGTGGTATTTCGGTGAACCTCGCACCTTGATGGTGCTGCTCGGTTCCCTGGGGCTCGCGGCGTTACTGCGCGCGAACTGGTCCTGGAGCAAGGTGCTGTTGGCCAGTATTGGCCTGGGTGTGGTGTATGGCGTGGTACTGGGCGTCGCCTTCGGCGAACCCTTGAACCTGCTGGCAGAGGCGATGAATCGCCACCTGCCCAACCTGCTTGGAGAGATCTACCAGCGCTTGTCGCCGGAAGAGCAGGCCCACCTGGCGGCGTTGATTGCCCCGGTACTGACTGGATTGATAGCGGCATTGTTGCAAGCCGTCAGTGTATTGGCCCTGATGCTGGGGCGTTACTGGCAGGCCGTGTTGTACAACCCTGGTGGTTTTGGGCGCGAGTTTCGCGCGGTCAGAATTCCCCGGGCCCTGGCGCTGGCATTGCTGGCGTGCATGCTGGTCGGGCCGCATTTCGGCCCGCAGGTGGCGATGTTAACGCCTATCTGCAGCGTGCCCCTGGTGTTCGCAGGCTTCGCCCTGATTCATGGGCTGGCCGCGCGCGGCAAGCTTGGGCGCTTCTGGGTCGTGGGGTTGTATGTGACGTTCCTGCTGTTCATACAGCTGGCCTATCTGTTACTCGTGGTTGTGGCCATTGTCGACAGCCTGATTGATTTTCGCGGCCGCCTGGCGCCTGAACAGGGTGATGACCAGGGATCCGCGAACGGTGAAGGTTAAAAGTTAAGAGGTTAATACCAAATGGAACTGATCCTGCTGGAAAAAATCGCCAACCTGGGCAACCTGGGCGACAAGGTAAGCGTAAAGGCTGGTTACGGCCGTAACTACCTGCTGCCACAAGGCAAGGCGACCGCAGCGACCGCAGCCAACCTGGCCGCGTTCGAGGCTCGCCGCGCTGATCTGGAAAAAGCAGCTGCTGACAAGAAAGCTTCGGCTGAAAGCCGCGCCGCTCAACTGGCCGAGTTGGAAGTCACCATCACCGCCACCGCTGGCGATGAAGGCAAGCTGTTCGGTTCGATCGGCACTCACGACATCGCTGACGCCCTGACCGCCTCTGGCGTGGAAGTGGCCAAGGCTGAAATACGTCTGCCGAACGGTACCATCCGTAACGTTGGCGAATACGACGTAGCCGTGCACTTGCACAGCGACGTTGAAGCCACCGTTCGCGTTGTGGTTGTAGCAGCCTAACCCCGCGGCTGGCACTCGCCAGCCACTGTGTTAAAGCTTACATTGGGCACGGCCCTGCTTTGAGCAGACCGTGCCTTTTGTTTTTTGTAACTCCCAGATTCCGCCGGATATGAACGACATCTCGAGCCCTGAACAGTACGACCTGCAAACCGCCGCGCTGAAGGTCCCGCCGCATTCCATCGAAGCCGAACAGGCTGTGCTCGGTGGGTTGATGCTGGATAACAATGCCTGGGAGCGCGTGCTGGACCAAGTCTCGGACGGCGACTTCTACCGGCACGACCACCGCTTGATCTTCCGCGCCATCGCTCGTTTGGCCGACCAGAACGTCCCATTCGACGTGGTCACGCTGCACGAGCAGTTGGATAAAGAGGGCCAAAGCAGCCAGGTGGGCGGCTTGGCCTATCTCGGCGAGCTTGCCAAGAACATCCCGTCGGTGGCTAACATCAAGGCCTACGCGCAAATCGTGCGCGAGCGGGCCACCCTTCGCCAGTTGATCAGCATCAGCAGCGATATCGCCGATAGCGCCTTTAACCCCCAGGGGCGCAACGCGGCGGAGATCCTTGATGAAGCGGAACGGCAGATCTTCCAGATTGCCGAAGCGCGACCCAAGACCGGCGGCCCGGTTGGCGTTAACGACCTGCTGACCAAGGCGATCGACCGTATCGATACCTTGTTCAACACTGACCAGGCCATTACGGGCCTGTCCACCGGCTATGCCGACCTGGATGATAAAACCAGTGGTTTGCAGCCTTCGGACTTGGTAATCGTGGCAGGCCGTCCCTCCATGGGTAAGACCACCTTCGCCATGAACCTGGTGGAAAACGCCGTGTTGCGCAGCGACAAGGTGGTGCTGGTGTATTCCTTGGAAATGCCTGGTGACTCCCTGGTAATGCGGATGCTGTCCTCCCTGGGTCGTATCGACCAGACCAAGGTGCGTAGTGGCCGCCTGGACGACGACGATTGGCCGCGGCTAACGTCGGCGGTGAACCTGCTCAATGACCGCAAGTTGTTTATCGACGATACCGCCGGCATCAGCCCCTCGGAAATGCGCGCCCGCACCCGGCGCATCGTGCGTGAGCATGGCGAGATCGCCATGATCATGATCGACTACCTGCAGTTGATGCAGATTCCAGGTTCTAGTGGGGATAACCGTACCAACGAGATTTCCGAGATTTCTCGATCCCTTAAGGCCCTGGCCAAGGAATTTGGATGCCCCGTGGTTGCCTTGTCCCAGCTCAATCGTTCCTTGGAGCAACGTCCCAATAAGCGCCCAGTCAACTCTGACTTGCGTGAATCCGGGGCCATTGAGCAGGACGCCGACGTGATCATGTTCGTGTACCGGGACGAGGTATACCACCCCGAAACCGAGCACAAGGGCATTGCCGAGATCATCATCGGCAAGCAGCGCAATGGCCCAATTGGTACGGTGCGCTTGGCGTTTATCGGTAAGTACACGAGGTTTGAGAATCTGGCGCCGGGCAGCTACCAGTTCGACGACGACTGACCCCAGGTTCCTGGGTTTCACCCGGTCCCACACGGTACATCCAGGCATTGTAGGACCGGGCAAAGCCCGGGAACAGCATTAGGCATATCCGACAAAGGCAGTCGGATTTGGTTATTTTTTGTGCTATCCTCCGCGACCGCGAATTCACGCGGGTCTCCGCCACAACATCGGTTATCGCCATGCAAGCAGCCAAGCCGCTATTCGACTATCAAAAGTACTGGGCCGAGTGTTTCGGGCCAGCGCCTTTCCTGCCTATGAGCCGGAAAGAGATGGATCAGCTTGGCTGGGATTCGTGCGACATCATCATTGTGAGCGGCGATGCCTATGTGGACCACCCGTCCTTCGGCATGGCCATCATTGGCCGCCTGCTCGAAGCTCAAGGCTTTCGGGTAGGGATCATCGCCCAGCCTGACTGGACCAGCAAAGACGACTTTATGAAGCTGGGCGAGCCGAACCTGTTCTTTGGCGTGGCCGCGGGCAACATGGATTCGATGATCAACCGTTACACCGCGGACAAAAAAATCCGCTCCGATGATGCCTATACCCCAGGCGGGATGGCAGGCAAGCGGCCCGATCGCGCCAGCCTGGTGTACAGCCAACGCTGCAAGGAAGCTTATCGCCATGTGCCCATCGTACTGGGCGGCATCGAAGCCTCCCTGCGGCGCATCGCTCATTACGATTACTGGCAGGATAAGGTCCGCCACTCGATTCTGATCGACGCCTGTGCCGACATCCTACTGTACGGCAACGCCGAGCGTGCCGTAGTAGAAGTCGCCCAGCGCCTGGCGGCCGGCGAGCCGGTGACCAGCATCACGGATATCCGTGGCACGGCGTTCGTGCGCCGCGATACGCCGGAAGGCTGGTACGAGGTGGACTCCACCCGCATCGATCGCCCCGGCAAGGTCGACAAGATCATCAACCCCTATGTGAACACCCAGGACACCCAGGCCTGCGCCATCGAGCAGGAAAAAGGCCCAGTGGATGATCCTAGCGAAGCCAAGGTGGTACAGATCCTTGAAAGCCCGCGGATGACCCGGGACAAGACAGTGATCCGCCTGCCGTCCTTCGAGAAGGTGCGCAACGATGCGGTGCTCTATGCCCATGCCAACCGCGTGTTGCACCTGGAAACCAACCCAGGCAACGCTCGAGCGCTGGTGCAAAAGCATGGAGACGTGGATGTGTGGTTCAACCCGCCACCCATTCCCATGACCACCGAGGAAATGGACTACGTATTCGGCATGCCTTATGCGCGCGTGCCGCACCCGGCGTACGGCAAGGAAAAAATCCCTGCCTACGACATGATCCGCTTCTCGGTCAACATCATGCGTGGCTGTTTTGGTGGCTGCACCTTCTGCTCCATTACCGAGCACGAAGGTCGCATCATCCAGAACCGCTCGGAAGATTCGATCATCCGTGAAATCGAAGAAATCCGGGACAAAGTGCCTGGCTTCACCGGGGTCATTTCCGACCTGGGCGGCCCTACCGCCAATATGTACCGCATCGCTTGCAAGAGCCCAGAGATCGAGTCCGCGTGCCGCAAACCGTCGTGCGTGTTCCCCGGCATCTGCCCGAACCTTAATACCGACCACTCCGCGTTGATCCAGCTGTACCGCAGTGCTCGCGCGCTGCCTGGCGTGAAGAAGATCCTGATCGCTTCTGGCTTGCGCTATGACCTAGCGGTGGAATCGCCGGAATACGTGAAGGAATTGGTGACCCACCACGTGGGCGGTTACCTGAAGATCGCGCCTGAGCATACCGAGGAAGGCCCGCTCAACCAGATGATGAAGCCGGGCATTGGCAGCTACGACCGCTTCAAGCGCATGTTCGAGAAATATTCGAAAGAGGCGGGCAAGGAACAGTATCTGATCCCTTACTTTATCGCGGCCCACCCTGGCACCACCGATGAAGACATGATGAACCTGGCGCTGTGGCTCAAGGGCAATGGCTTCCGTGCAGACCAGGTGCAGGCGTTCTATCCCTCGCCCATGGCGTCGGCGACCGCCATGTACCATTCCGGCAAGAACCCGCTGCGTAAGGTCACCTATAAAAGCCCAGCGGTAAGCATCGTCAAAAGCGACGCCCAGCGCCGACTGCACAAGGCCTTCTTGCGCTATCACGACCCCAAGGGCTGGCCAATGCTGCGCGAAGCCTTGGAGCGCATGGGCCGCGCCGACCTGATCGGCCCTGGCAAGCACCAGTTGATACCCATGCACCAGCCGGACGCCGATACCTACACCAGCGCCCGCCGCAAGAATTCCACGCCTGCTGGTAGCCACAAAGTAGGCCGCGAGCAGCGGATCCTTACCCAGCATACAGGCTTGCCGCCCCGCGCCAGTGACGGTAGCAAGCCGTGGGACAAGCGCGAGGAAGCCAAGGCCGCCGCCCAGGCTCGCCGGGACCAAACCGCGCGCGCCAGTAAGGGCGGCAGCAAGGTCAAGAAAAAACCTAGCCGCCAGCCTGTGTTGCCGCGCTGACCCTCCGGCTTAAGGGTTAGCTTCTGGAGAAGGTCATTGCGGTACCAGGCTCGGTGCCGCTGGCACCACAGGCATAGGCGGCCAAGAGGCTGCGAAAGAAGCTGTTGACGTACAGGGTGGTTCTCCTCAAGTCATGTTGAGAAGGCTACGCCCGGCAGGCATGATGGGCACGTTGAAAGTGTCCATGGGCCCCATAGACAAACACAGGGCCCCAACCGGGAGTGTTTATGCTGTTCAAAGTCTTGGCTACAAGTATTCTGGCTCTGATCGCGGTGCCAGCCATGGCCGCTGAGTGCGCGGTGACCGTCGATTCCACGGACCAGATGACCTTCGACCAGAAGGAGATCAAGGTCAGCAAAAGCTGCAAGGCCTTCTCCGTCACCCTTACCCATTCCGGCAACCTGCCGGTACAAGTGATGGGCCACAACTGGGTACTGACCAAGAAGGACGACGTGCGGCCTGTTGCCAGTGACGGCATGTCCGCCGGGGCGGACAACGGCTACCTCAAGTCAGACGATGAACGTGTACTGGCACACACGCGCCTCATTGGCGCAGGTGACCAAGACACCATCACCTTCGACCCTTCCAAGCTGAACGCAGGGACTGAATACGCCTTCTTCTGCTCATTCCCAGGCCATACCGCCATGATGCAAGGGGCCATCAATCTGGCGGATTAAGGTTCGGATCGCCCGCTCGGCCAGAACCGCCATCGCGAGCTTCGTTTGCTCCTACTCCTGACCGGGCACGGCGAGGCACTGTGCTTAAATTCCCTTCCGGGGCGCCTATTCCACTTTGAACACATGCCGAAGATAAGACACGAAGTTAGGATCACGGCATTGAGTTTTGGCGGCTTCGTCAGAGATTTTCGCCACCGGCTGCCCGTTGCAGCTGGCCATCTTCAGTACCATGCTCATGGGTTTTACGCCTTCGATGTCGCAGGTAAGGTTGGTGCCTATGCCAAAGCTTACATTGATGCGGCCTCGCAGTACTCGATACAGGTTCAAGGACCGGGGCAGGTCCAGGCCGTCGGAGAACACCAGCGTCTTGGTCATGGGGTCGATGCCCAGCTTGCGGTAATGGGCAATGGCTTTCTCGGCCCATGCCACTGGGTCCCCGGAGTCGTGACGCAGCCCATCGAACAGCTTGGCAAAGAACAGATCGAAGTCTCGCAGGAAGGCATCCATGGTGATGGTGTCGGTCAGGGCAATCCCCAATAGGCCACGGTATTCCCTGACCCAGGCATCCAGGGCGGCGATCTGGCTGTCGATCAGTCGAGGGCCGAGCTGCTGATGGGCCATTACCCACTCATGGGCCATGGTGCCCAGAGGCTTAAGGTCGTATTTGCGCGCCAGGTATACGTTGCTGGTACCCACGAAGCGTGCAGGGAAATCGGCCTTCAGTAGCCGCACCACTTCGTCCTGCACACCAAAGGAAAATCGCCGACGGGTGCCGAAATCCGCTACCTGCAAACCGGCCAGCTCATCCGAGGTGGCGTTGGCCACCAGCCAATCGAACTTTCGATACAACTGGTCGCGGGCGCGCTGCAACGGTATGGCTGAATGCAGGTTGCGGTTACGTACTTCGCTAACCATGGCCAGCAACGGGACCTCAAAGAGAATCACATGCAGCCAGGGCCCGCGTAGGCGAATGTAAAGTTCATCGTGCTCGATACCCAGCTGCACATAGCGCAGGTTGAAGCGAAACAGCCCCAGGAAGCGAAGAAAGTCTGGCTTCATAAAGCTTATGTTTTCAAGAAAGGCGCTTTCTTCCGGGCTTAGGCCTAATTCGCACAAACGCTCCAGCTCTACCCTAAGTTCGCCTAGCCAAGGGCGCAGGTCTTCGCCGTTGCGGCAGCGGAATTCCCACTCCACATCGGTATTAGGGTAGTTGTGCAGCACGGCTTGCATCATCGACAGCTTATAAAGGTCGGTATCGAGCAAGGACTGGATAACGCGAGGGCCAAAGGGTGAATCGATCATTAAACGCTCCGGGGGTGCCAACGCCCTTGTGACAACAATGCACGCAAAAAGTGAGTGGCTGGCCAGCTTATGGGTTATCTGACGCCCGCCTGGGCCCTTAAGCAACACTTGGTCATGCAATCGTGAATATCTGCGTCGCGCTTGCCTGTGATGGTGCGCGCCGTAGCGGGGGCGCACTCTGATTGTGCAGTTCCGTTACGCAAATTGTTACGTCAAGGTTGTCCTGACTGGCCAGTCAGGGTTGCTCCTGCGTGTACAGCCTGGTTGCTCTGCACAGCCTGCAGGTAGTACCAGGAGTGTGCCAGGGGGTTGCACGTCCCGTCTAAGCGCTACGGCGAGCGAGCGCCTCTAGGCTAATGTTAAGTCGCCTGTGTTTTAAAAAGCTGATGGCACGCCGCTTGCTCATGCGAACAGGCTAAGAAGCAATTCCCTGAAAGATCAAAACGCTGAAGTTGTAGTGCCAACCAAAAAAAGATCAGGAGCACACCTCATGTCGCAGACGTTTTACAAAAAAGGCTTTCTTGCCCTTGCGGTGGCAACCGCACTGGGCGTTGCATCTTATGCTCAAGCCGACGTGAAGATTGGCGTCGCGGGCCCCATGACCGGCGCCAACGCGTCGTTCGGCGAGCAATACATGAAGGGCGCCCAAGCAGCCGCGGATGCCATCAATGCCGCCGGTGGCGTCAATGGGGAAAAGATTGTGCTGGTGGCAGGGGACGACGCCTGCGAACCCAAGCAGGCGGTCGCAGTGGCCAACCGCTTGGTTGATCAGGATGAGGTAGTCGCCGTGGTTGGGCACTTCTGCTCATCCAATACCATTCCGGCTTCGAAGGTGTATGCCGAGGCGGGTGTACTTGCCATTACGCCAGGCTCGACCAACCCCCAGGTCACTGAGCGCGGCCTGCCGACCATCTTCCGTATGTGTGGCCGTGATGACCAGCAAGGCATCGTCGCTGGCGACTACATCGTTGATATGCTCAAGGCCAAGAAGGTCGCGGTTATTAACGACAAAGATACCTACGGCAAGGGCTTGGCCGATGCTACAGCCGCGCAGCTCAAGAAGCGCGGGGTTACCCCTGTGCTTGAGGAAGGCCTGACCCGTGGCGAGAAAGATTTCAGCGCCCTGGTCACTAAAATCCGCAGCACCGGTGCTGATGTGGTGTTCTTCGGTGGTCTGCACCCCGAAGCGGGGCCATTGGTTCGCCAGATGCGCGAGCAGGGCCTTAAGGACGTAAGGTTTGTGTCTGACGACGGCGTTGTGACCGACGAACTGGTGACCACCGCAGGGGGCGCTCAGTACGTGGATGGCGTGTACATGACCTTCGGCGCTGACCCACGCATGCTGCCTGACTCCAAGGCCGTGGTGGACCAGTTCCGCAAAAGCGGTTATGAGCCGGAAGGCTACACGCTCTATGCCTATGCCTCGCTGCAGGCTATTGCCGCGGGTTTCAATGGCGCGAAGGTAAACAAGGGCGAGAAGGCCGCCGAATGGCTCAAGGCCAACCCCGTCAAAACCGTGATGGGCGAGAAAACCTGGGACAGCAAAGGCGACCTGAAAGTCTCGGACTACGTGATGTATCAGTGGGGCGCGGACGGCAAGTACAAGCAACTTGCACAACAAAAATAAGCCTGGCGGCAGGCCGGCCGTAGGCGTTGAAATGCCCGCGGGCTGGCCCTGCTTCTGTGAAAGGCCAGCCTGGTCGCCTGACCCTAGCCGCTTGGTCAGGCAGCCATTGGCGCCCCCATAGGTTCACGAGAGTGCATGATGGACGGTATCTTCCTGCAGCAAATGGTCAACGGCCTGACCCTGGGGTCGGTCTATGGGCTGATCGCCATCGGTTATACGATGGTGTACGGCATCATCGGCATGATCAACTTCGCCCATGGCGATGTGTATATGGTGTCCTGTTATCTCTCGGCCATTGGCCTGGCGGTACTGTCGTTCTTCGGCATCGAGTCATTCCCTTTTCTTATCCTCGGTACGCTGATTTTCAGCATCGTCGTCACGGGCGTGTATGGCTTTGTGATCGAGCGGGTTGCGTATAAACCCCTGCGTAACTCCACGCGTCTGGCGCCTTTGATCAGCGCCATCGGTATTTCGTTGATCCTGCAGAACTACGTGCAGATCAGCCAGGGTTCGCGGCAACAGGGTGTGCCCACGCTACTTGAGGGTGGCTGGCGCTTCCATGTAGGCACCGGTTTCGTACAGCTGAGCTACACCAAGGCCTTTATCATCATTGCCGCCTTCGTTGGCATGGCCGTACTGACCTACATCATCAAGTACACCAAGCTGGGCCGGATGTGCCGGGCGACCCAGCAAGACCGCAAGATGGCGTCGATCCTGGGTATCAATACCGATCGGGTCATCTCTTATGTGTTCGTGATAGGCGCGGCCATGGCGGCGTTGGCTGGCACATTGGTAACCATGAACTACGGCACCTTCGACTTTTATGCCGGCTTTATCATCGGCATCAAGGCCTTCACCGCCGCAGTGCTGGGTGGTATCGGTTCCTTGCCCGGCGCTATGTTAGGTGGGTTGATTCTGGGGGTAGCGGAGGCGCAATTCTCAGGGTTGGTAAATTCTGACTACAAAGACGTATTCAGCTTCGGCCTGCTGGTGCTGATCCTGATTTTCCGCCCTCAAGGCCTGTTGGGCCGCCCGCTGGTGACGAAGGTTTAAGCCATGGCTACGTCTAAAACGATCGACTTCAAAAAAGTGGCAATCGATACGGTCGCCGCTGGGCTCATGGCCCTTATAGTATTCGGCCCTATCGTAGGCGTCGTACTCGATGGCTACGGCTTTAACACTCAGCCCGCCCGTGTCGCCTTGATGGTGCTGGTAGTCATGGTCGGCCGCTGCGTGCTCAGCGTGTTTTTGCAAACCTCGCGGGGTGCCGCCCTTATTCAAGGCTTGGAGCAAGGCGGTGCCGGTGTGCACGTGCGCGAGCCTAACTATAAATCCAGGCTGCGCTGGATTATCCCGATGATGATCGTGATCGCACTGATTTTTCCTGTGTTCGCTACTAAATACCTTCTCGTAGTGGTTATTGGTGGCCTGATCTACGTACTGCTGGGGCTCGGTTTAAACATTGTGGTAGGCCTGGCGGGCCTTCTGGACCTAGGCTACGTCGCTTTCTACGCCATAGGCGCCTATGGCCTAGCGTTGGGCTATCAGTATCTGGGCCTGGGCTTCTGGTCAGCGATCCCATTGGCGGCTATTGCTGCTGCACTGGCCGGGTGCATCTTGGGCTTCCCGGTACTGCGCATGCATGGTGACTATCTGGCCATCGTGACCTTGGGGTTCGGAGAGATCATCAGGCTGGTCCTGAACAACTGGCTTGATTTCACAGGCGGCCCCAACGGCGTACCAGTCCCTTCTCCCACCTTCCTTGGGCTGGAATTCGGCCGAGTGGCCGAGGGCGGGGGCACCCCGATCCACCAGTTCTTCGGCTTCGATTACAACCCTAACTTGAAATTCGTATTTCTCTATGCAGTGCTGTTCATCTTGGTATTGCTAGTGCTTTACATCAAGCACCGGTTGACTCGCATGCCTGTGGGCCGTGCGTGGGAGGCATTACGTGAAGACGAGATTGCCTGCCGTGCAATGGGTCTAAACCATGTACTGGTCAAGCTTTCCGCGTTTACCCTAGGCGCATCTACTGCCGGCATCGCCGGCGTGTTCTTTGCCAGTTATCAGGGGTTCGTCAATCCAACCTCGTTTACCTTCTTCGAGTCGGCTTTGATCCTGGCTATCGTAGTGCTCGGCGGGATGGGCTCGACACTGGGTGTTGTAATCGCGGCCTTTGTGCTCACTACAGCTCCTGAGTTACTGCGCAGCTTCGCCGATTATCGTGTGTTGCTGTTCGGCATATTGATGGTAGTGATGATGATCTGGCGGCCGCGCGGGCTGATTCGGGTCAGCCGTACCGGTGTAGTGCCACGCAAAGGAGTGGCGCCATGAGCGACGATATCATCCTGTCGGTTGAGCATTTGATGATGCACTTCGGCGGTATCAAGGCCTTGAGCGACGTGAACCTGCAAATAAAGCGCAATTCGATCTTCGCGCTGATCGGCCCTAATGGCGCGGGCAAAACCACGGTGTTTAACTGCCTGACGGGGTTTTATAAAGCCACTGGCGGGCGTATCCAGCTCAATGCCCGTGGCGGCAGCGTAGAGGTGATCAAGCTTCTGGGCGAGCCGTTCAAGGCCGGCGACTTCGTGGCCCCTGGGCGGTTTCTCAATCGGCTGTATTACAAGATGTTCGGTGGTACCCACTTAGTCAATCGTGCGGGGCTGGCGCGCACGTTCCAGAACATTCGCTTGTTCAAGGAAATGTCTGTCGTTGAAAACCTGCTGGTGGCTCAGCACATGTGGGTCAATCGCAATATGCTGGCCGGTATCCTCAATACCCCAGGCTACCGCAAGGCTGAAGCGCGGGCGCTGGAAACGGCCTTCTATTGGCTGGAAGTGGTGGACTTGGTCGATTGCGCCAACCGGTTGGCTGGGGAGCTGTCCTATGGCCAGCAGCGCCGCCTGGAAATCGCCAGGGCTATGTGTACCCGGCCCCAAGTGATTTGCCTCGACGAACCCGCCGCGGGGCTCAACCCCCAGGAAACCGAAGCGCTGAGCGGGATGATCCGCCACCTGCGCGACCACCACGATATGACCGTGGTGCTGATCGAGCATGACATGGGCATGGTGATGAGTATTTCCGACGACATTGTGGTGCTGGATCACGGCAATGTAATTGCCATGGGCAAGCCCGAGCAGATCCGCAATGACCCCAAAGTGATCGCCGCCTACCTGGGCGCTGACGAAGAGGAGCTGGTATGACCTCGCCTATCCTCGAGCTACGCTCCATTGATGTGTACTACGGGCCTATCCAGGCTCTCAAACAAGTGTCACTGCACATCGACCCTGGCGAAACCGTAAGCCTGATTGGTTCCAATGGGGCAGGAAAGTCCACGCTGTTGATGTCGATCTTCGGTCAGCCCCGCGTGGCCAGTGGGCAGATTGTCTACGAGGGTACTGACATCACCCAGAAGTCGTCCCATTTCATCGCCTCCAATGGCATTGCCCAATCCCCTGAAGGCCGGCGCGTTTTCCCGGACATGACCGTGGAAGAGAACCTGATGATGGGGACTATCCCCATTGGGGATAAATACGCCAGCGAAGACCTGCGGCGGATGTTCGAGCTGTTCCCTAGGCTCAAGGAGCGGCGTAATCAGCGGGCCATGACTATGTCCGGTGGTGAGCAGCAGATGCTCGCCATCGCCCGTGCCCTGATGAGCCGCCCGCGGTTGCTGTTGCTGGACGAGCCTTCTTTGGGGCTGGCGCCTATCGTGGTGAAGCAGATCTTCGCCACCTTGCGGGAGCTGGCGCAGTCGGGGATGACGATTTTTCTGGTGGAGCAAAACGCCAACCACGCGCTAAGGCTCTCTGATCGCGCTTATGTGATGGTTAACGGGCAGATTCGGCTAAGTGGCACGGGTCAAGAACTGCTCGCCAATGACGATGTGCGTAATGCCTATCTCGGCGGTCACTGACCACTGACCGCTGCGCTCTGGAAATGTGGAAAACATTTTTAGAGCGCCACTGGAATGCGACTTTGCGTCGCATTTTGGCCTTAGTTATCCCCAATGGTTATTAGCCCCCAATAACCGTGCATCGGCTTGTGAATAACCTGGTAGCACAGCGCTGAAAGCCACGATTCATGGGGCTTTCAAAGGATTGTTCATTAATTGATCAGTCAGCGCTAAGCGCTGCCATGAGGCAATTGTCAAGCCTTGACAGCAGGGCATCAGCCGGGTAAGCAGCCTGTGGATAAGTCTGTGTGAAACCTTTGGAAATATGGCTGCAAGGGCCGCTTTTCCTAGGGCCATTAGTATTGTTTTCAATTCACCCCCGAGTGCCCGACGGTAGAGTAATTGATGAAATTACCTGGTCGCGATTGTACCGGCTCTGCTCGGCGGGCATGCTGGGCGGCGAACCTATCCCTAGCGGCCTGGGCCGCTTCTTCGAGGAAAACCCGATGCCTTCTGTATTCATTACCGGTGCAACGTCTGGCTTTGGTGAGGCCTGCGCGCGGCGCTTCGCGGCTGCGGGCTGGTCGCTGATCATCACGGGCCGCCGTGAAGAGCGTTTGCAGGCGTTGGCAGAAGAGCTAGGCGCTCAGGTAAAGGTGCTTGCTCTGACCGTGGACGTGCGCGATCGCCAAGCCATGGAAGCGGCCATTGCCGGTTTGCCGGAGGAATTCGCCACCTTGACGGCGCTGGTGAACAACGCCGGCCTCGCCCTGGGCGCGGACCCCGCGCCAAAGTGCGACCTGGATGACTGGGAAACCATGGTCGATACCAACATCAAGGGCTTGCTGTACGCCACGCGGTTGCTGCTGCCGCGGTTGATCGCCCATGGCAAGGGCGCGGGGATCGTCAACCTGGGTTCGGTGGCGGGTAGCTATCCCTACCCTGGTAGCCATGTGTATGGCGGCACCAAGGCCTTCGTGAAGCAATTCTCGCTAAGCTTGCGTTGCGACTTGCAAGGTACTGGCGTGCGGGTCACCGATCTGGAGCCAGGCATGTGCGAAAGCGAATTCTCCTTGGTACGTTTCGGCGGTGACCAGGCACGCTATAACGCTACCTATGCAGGTGCCGAGCCTATTCAGCCCCAAGACATCGCCGATACGATCTTCTGGATCCTCACCCAGCCGGCCCACATCAACATCAACCGCCTTGAGCTGATGCCCATCACTCAGTCTTGGGCAGGCTTTGCGGTGGATCGCAAACAACAGGGCTAACCCTAAGCGCGTCCAAGCAGGTATAGAGATGGTACGGGGTAGTGGACGGCATGTCATGCCGGCTCACTGCTCCGGCGGCGTCCCGACACTCATACCAGCCCACCGGCCGCAAGAAGCTGGTTTGCAATTCACTCAATTGTTGGGTCAGGCTTGAGGCGCGATCGGGCAGCAGGCTCAGCGCTCTAAGGTACTCGGCCTGGGCCCAGATTCGCCGAGTGCCGTCGAGCAACTCGCCATTTGCCGCAAGGCTTGCGCACACTGCGCCTTCACGCAGGCCTTGCGCCTCGGAACGTGCCAGGGCGGCGGCCATGTCCATGGTTAGGGGGTGCCTGGCCAGGCTGGGCGAAGATGCCAGCAGGTAATACCACTCGAATTGATGCCCTGGCTCGTACCAGTTATCCAGGCTGCCCGTGGGCTTTTCGAGCAGTACTTGATGGGCAGGGTCGTAAAACCTGTGGTGCATGCCATCGCACAAGGCGATCAGAGCAGCCTGGGTGGTTTCGCTCGGTGAGGTATCCAGCACGGCCAAAAACGCCTCTGCCAAATGCATCAGCGGGTTCTGCAGTGGGGGTTCGCCCAAAGAGGCCCATTCGCGATCCAGGCACGCCGTATACAGGCCATCCTCGATGGCAAAACGCTGAACCATCGCCAACGCATCGTTTACTGCCGTGGCCGCGCCCTGTTGGCGGCGCTGATAGTGCGCGCAAGCGAACAGTACGAACGCATGGGTGTAAAGGTCTTTACGGGTATCCAAAGGCTTGCCTTGGGCATCCACGCTGTAAAACCAGCCACCGTGCTCTGGGTCGGCGAAGTACTGGTTGAGGGAAGCGAACAACGCCGCGGCCCGGGCGCCAGCACCGGGCCGCTCGCTCAGGCAAGTAAATAGAAACAGTTGTCGGGCACAGGCCATGGCCCTATAGCGCTGGGGCGGCAAGGGCCGATGTTGGTCGTCCAATGCCTCGAAGGGCAGCTGGAGCTCGGCATTCCAGCCCGGCCCTTCCCACAGCGGTACTATGCTGTGAAGAAAGTGCTGCCACACCGTGGCGAAGGTTTCGGCAAGTTGTGGGTGCTGGCGGGAGGCAGGCATGGACGGCTTCATGGCGGGCTGCAAATGGGCGCCACTGTAGCAGCAAGCCCTGCTTGCGACCAAGGGCTTGGCACTTGCGCCATGGGCGGCAGCGCTCACGCCGACAGGCTAACAGGCACGCCCACCCGAACCTGCGCCGTCTCGTTGCAGTCACAGCCTTGACCATTGTTAGCGCACTGATGCCCCACGGATGGTCGCTGTAAGGAGAACCTCATGTCGCGCCCGCTTCGCATCCTCGCCTGGACCGCCGCCGTTATCGCGCTGCTGGTCGTTATTCTGGTGATCATCATCGCAACCTTTGACTGGAACAGGGTCAAGCCAACCCTGAACGAGAAGGTGTCGGCAGCCCTGCACCGCCCCTTCGCAATCAATGGCGACCTGGCGGTGCATTGGGCACGCGAACCGGACGAAGGCGGCTGGCATGCCTGGATTCCCTGGCCGCGCTTTAGCGCTCAAGACATCACCTTGGGCAACCCGGAATGGTCCAGCGAGCCCCATATGGCTACCTTGCAGCGCGTGGAGTTTCGGTTATCACCGCTGCCACTGTTGGCCCAGCACATTGTCATCCCGCGCATCGACCTGACCCAGCCCAATGCTCAGTTGCAACGCCTGAAGGATGGCAGGGCCAACTGGGCCTTCGACCTGGGGCCAAAGGACGAAAACACCGAGCCTTCGAGCTGGGTATTGGATATTGGCGCCATTGGCTTCGATAAAGGCCAGGTTACGCTGGACGACGCTACCCTCGATACCCAGATGGACGTATTGATCGACCCCTTGGGCAAGCCCATTCCGTTCAAGGAGCTGGCCGGGCAGAGCGAGGCTGCCAAAGCCTTGGAAAAAGACGGCAGCAGCGCTCAGGACTACGCCTTTGGCTTCAAGGCCAAGGGAAAGTACAAAGGCCTGCCGGTAAAGGGTGATGGCAAGATAGGCGGCCTGTTGGCCCTGCAGGACGCTCGTCAGCCGTTCCCGGTGCAGGTGGATGTCACCGCCGGCGATACCCATGCCGCGGTGGTAGGCACCTTGATCGACCCACGCAACCTGGGAGCGCTGGACCTGCACCTGAAGCTCTCTGGTACCAGCCTGGGTAACCTGTTCCCCTTGACCGGGGTCACCCTGCCGGATTCGCCGCCCTATAGCACCGATGGCCATCTGGTCGCCCGGCTGCATGAGGCTAATGGCGCTACCTTCCGCTATCAGGGCTTCAATGGGCGCATCGGCGCCAGTGACATCCATGGGGACCTGGGATTTGCAGCTACCCAGCCACGCCCCAAGCTGACCGGCCAACTGGTGTCCAATCAGTTGCTGTTCGCAGACCTGGCGCCACTGATTGGCGCAGATTCCAACACCGAGAAGAAAGCCCGTGGCGCCGCTACCCAGCAGCCTGAAGGCAAGGTGCTGCCGGTGGAGGCCTTCCGTACCGATCGCTGGCGCGCCATGGACGCGGATGTGCAGTTCAGTGGCAAGCGGATCGTAAAAAGCGAGAGCCTGCCCATTACAAATCTGGACACCCACGTGGTGCTCGATGATGGCCGCTTGAGCCTGGACCCTCTGCGCTTTGGCGTGGCCGGGGGCCAATTGAATTCGCAAATTAGCCTTAACGGCCGGGCTACGCCACTGCAAGGCCAAGCCAAGCTCAGCGCGCGCGGCTTCAAGCTCAAGCAACTGTTCCCGACCTTCGAACCCATGCGCACCAGTTTCGGTGAGCTCAATGGTGACGCGCGGTTTTCCGGTACGGGCAACTCGGTAGCTGCTCTATTGGGCTCAGCCAATGGCAGTTTGAAGATGCTGGTCAATGACGGCGCGGTCAGTCGAGACCTGATGGAAATTGCCGGTTTGAACGTGGGCAATTATCTGATGGGGAAACTCTTCGGCGACAAAGAAGTGAAGATCAATTGCGCCGCGGCTGACATCGGCGTCAAGGAGGGGCTGGCCAGTACCAACCTGTTCGTGTTCGACGCGGAAAATGCAGTAATTTATATCGACGGCGATGCGAATTTCAAAACCGAACGCATGGACTTCAAGGTCACGCCTGAATCCAAGGGCTTCCGCCTGTTCTCCCTGCGCTCACCGCTTTACGTGCGTGGCACCTTCGCCAACCCAAGCGCGGGCGTGCAGAGTGTGCCCCTGTTACTGCGTGGCGCCGGCATGGTGGCATTGGGCGCGGTGGTTGCACCAGCGGCTGGCCTGCTTGCCTTGGTAGTGCCTAGCGGTGGAGATGATGACACCAACCAGTGCCGGCCGTTGCTGGAGCAAATGCAGCAGGGCAAGGTACCCAAGACTGTGCGTTGATTCGCATGAATATAGGCAGGCGCTGTAGGCGCTAGCGCAGCTAGCGAACAGGGTATTTGTGGCTGTTCGCGAGCTGGCGCTCGTTTCTACGGGGGCGGGTGCTGGTCCAGATAGGCGAAAAAACCAGGCAGGCGCCTGGTTTGCCTGCAGCGTTTACTGCATCAGGTCAGGTCGCTGAGAATATCGGCCATATCATCGGCGTGTTCTTCTTCCTGGGCCAGGATGTCTTCGAAGATACGGCGGGTGGTTGGGTCTTTGTCGCCAATGTACTGGACGATTTCCCGGTAGGAATCAATGGCGATGCGCTCGGCAACCAAATCTTCGTACACCATCTCACGCAGGTTGTTGCCCGCTTTGTATTCAGCATGGGACAGCCCTGACAGCAAGTCGGGGTTGAACTCAGGCTCGCCACCCAACTGCACGATGCGTTCGGCCAGGCGGTCAGCGTGTTCGGCTTCCTGCTGGGCGTGCTCTAGGAATTCATCTGCCGCTACGCTGGCTTTTAAGCCAGTGGCCATGAAGTAGTGGCGCTTGTAGCGCAGGGTGCATACCAGTTCGGTGGCCAGGGATTCGTTCAACAGGCGAATGATTTCTTCGCGATCGGCCGCATAGCCTTCGGTTACGGCGCCATTGTCAACGTGTTGACGCGCGCGTTCGCGCAGTACGCTTTTTTCAGTCAATTGCAGATTCATCATAGGAATATTCTCCAAGCGATTCACGGTGCCCGGCCTGCTCTATGAGGTGCTCTAGCTTGGCATGCTCGGGTTTAAGTCTGAGTAGCCCCCCAGACGGAAGGTTTCACGTCTAGGGCGCCTCAGCTGCGGCAGGTGCCGGCTTATTTGGCTTGTTCGTTCTGCTTGCGCTGTTCGCAGGTCATAAAGCCCTTGGTATCAACCAGCCCAGCACTGCTGAAGCTGACGTAGTAGGGCTGTTGATGGCCGTCGCGGTTAAGCACGTAGTTGTTACAGGTCCCATTCACAGAACCGGCAGTACCTTCCACTACAGTGGAGGGTGGGCCAGCGATGGTCCGTACCTGCTCCATGGTCATGCCTTTCTCAACCTGCTTGACCAACGGTTCGTTACGGTAGGTCACGAAGTCCACTGGGTTCTGTGGGGTAGTCTGGCAACCGGCGAGCAGGGCGAAGGTGCACGCAGCGGTGAGCATATGCTTGTACATGGGTATCGCTCCTTGAAAAGCCGAAGTGGCTATGCAGTTTGGAGCTTAACTTGTGCGCAAGAGTTCGAACTTTCCCGCATTCTGGCCGCTTCGTTACATTTGCCAGTGATTGGGGCCTGCGGTGGTGCTGGTTATGCCAAGAGTTCGCTGGCAGACTGCCCATCCTCCCGGGTCGCTTGTTCGAGGCCGTATGCCCACGTTTTCGTCGCGTCACATAGTGATCGCCAGCTGGCTGCTGGTGATTGGCGGGTTGCTGCTGGTGCTACCGCTGCGCCTGCTGCCGAGTCTGCTGGCGGGCTTATTGGTGTTCGAGCTGGTCAACATGCTCACGCCCCAGCTACAACGGCTGATCGCTGGCCCCCGGGCTCGCTGGTTGGCGGTGGCGCTGCTGGGTACCCTGGTGGTCAGTGCCCTGGCGCTGATTTTCTTCGGTGCCTTTAGCCTGGTGCTGCATGAGGTAGAAAACCCCGGTGCGTCTCTGGATAAATTCATGACCGTGGTCGACCGGGCGCGCGGGCAATTGCCACCAGCAATCGATGCCTACCTGCCAGCCAGCGCGGCGGAATTTCGGATAGCCATTGGTGCCTGGCTGGGCAAGCATGTAAGTGACCTGCAACTGGTGGGCAAGGATGCGGTGCACACGTTCGTGACCCTGCTGATCGGCATGGTACTGGGCGCGATCATCGCCCTGCAGCGTGGCCCAGAGCTCGCGGAGCGCAGGCCGCTGGCCGCGGCGCTTTATCAGCGGCTCACGCTGCTGGTGCGGGCCTTTCGCAATATCGTCTTCGCGCAGATCAAGATTTCACTGCTCAACACCGCCTTTACCGCCGTGTTTCTGATGGTGGTATTGCCGCTATTGGGGATCAAGCTGCCGCTGACCAAAACCCTGGTGGTGTTGACCTTCCTGCTGGGCTTGCTACCGGTGATCGGCAACCTGATGTCCAACACCCTGATCACCATCGTAGGCTTGTCGCTGTCGATCTGGGTCGCGATAGCCGCCCTGGGCTACCTGATCTTCATCCACAAAGTGGAATACTTTCTCAACGCACGGATCGTCGGGGGGCAGATTCAGGCCAAGTCCTGGGAGCTGTTATTGGCCATGCTGATATTCGAGGCGGCGTTTGGCCTGCCCGGCGTGGTGGCCGGGCCGGTGTATTACGCCTACCTCAAGAGCGAGCTACGCGAAGCAAGGCTGGTGTAAGGCCCGCCTCAGGCAGGGTATTGGCCAGTTCAGGTTAGCCACCGTACCGTCGCCAAGCCTCGATGGCCAGCCCGCTGCCAATGCTGCCGAAGCGGTTGCCTTCCACATGGCGAGCGTTGGGTAGCATGGCCGCCACGCTGTTACGCAGTGCTGGAATACCGCTAGAGCCGCCGGTAAAGAACACGGTATCCACCTGGCTTTCGCTGACTCCCGCCCGGGTCAGGGTTTCGCTGACACTGGCGCGCACCCGCCCTAGCAAGCCTTCGATGGCGCTTTCGAACAGAGCGCGGGTAAGTTCTACGCTTAGGCCCGGTTCTACGCGCTCCAGTGTTAGCAAGCGGCTTTGAGCGTCGGTGAGCTGGATCTTGGTGTCTTCCACTTCCATGGCCAACCAGTGCCCGGCGCGCTGCTCGATCAGCCGGAACAGCCGGTCGATGCCTTGGGTGTCTTCGATGTCGTAGCGCATGTTGCTCAAGGCAATCTGGGATTTCTGCGAATAGACCGAGTTAATGGTGTGCCAGGTGGCCAGGTTCAGGTGGAAGCTGGTAGGCATCAAGGCCTGGCTTTTCATTCGGCTGCCATAGCCGAACAGCGGCATTACCCCTTGCAAGCTCAATTGCTTGTCGAAATCCGTACCGCCCACGTGCACGCCGCCAGTGGCCAAAATGTCGTCCTGGCGCTCGGTCAGGGCGCGCCGCTCCGGGGCCAGGCGCACTAGGGAAAAGTCGGACGTACCGCCGCCGATGTCCACGATGAGCACCAGTTCTTCGCGCTCGATTCCGGATTCATAATCGAAGGCCGCGGCAATGGGTTCGTACTGGAAGGACACCTCTTTGAAGCCTATCTTGCGCGCAACCGCCGCGAGCGTGTCTTCGGCTTCCTGGTCGGCGGTCGGGTCTTCGTCCACAAAGAACACCGGTCGGCCCAGAACCACGTGATCGAAGCCGCGTCCGCTGGCGTGCTCACCGCGCTGCTTGAGCTGAGCGATAAACAAGCCGAGCAAGTCCTTGAAGGGCAGAGCGCTGCCAAGCACGCTGGTGTCATGCTTGATCAGGCGCGACCCAAGCAGGCTCTTGAGCGAGCGCATCAGGCGGCCTTCGTAGCCTTCCAAGTACTCCTTAAGGGCCAGGCGGCCATACACTGGGCGGCGCTCCTCGGCATTGAAGAACACTACGGAGGGTAAGGTGATCTTGCCGTCTTCGAGCGGCAGCAAGGTGTCCTCGCCATGCCGGTACCAGCCCACTGTTGAGTTGGAGGTACCAAAGTCAATGCCGCAGGCGCGAGCGAAGGGAGCGGTGGTCATGTATCGGCCCTGGGGGAAAAACGGCCGCGCAGTGTATGCCACAGGCCGCTGGAATCGAAGGCCAGGTGTCTGTTATTTACAGGGCCACGCAGCGCGCTCCTTGAAAGGCGCCGCCTGGCCCCAATCTAGAGGGCATTACCGCGCGCGAACCTTTTCCTCAGGCAACGTCTTATTCCACAGACGAGTTCGCGCCTTTCCCTTTTCAGGTGGTTTCTACAGATGGATTTCAAAGACTACTACAAGATTCTTGGCGTAGAGCCTACGGCGGACGAGAAGGCCATCAAGGCCGCCTACCGCAAGCTGGCCCGCAAGTATCACCCCGATGTGAGCAAGGAGCCCAATGCCGAGGCGCATTTCAAGGAGGCCTCCGAAGCTTACGATGCTCTAAGCAACCCGGAAAAACGCGCCGAATACGACGAGCTGCGCAAGTACGGCGTGCACGGCAGGCCTTTTCAGGCGCCACCGGGTTACGGTGGTGGCCCATTCGGGCAAAGCGACAACCCCGAGTTCTCGGATTTCTTCAGCTCCATCTTCGGTAATCAGAGCCGCGCCGGTAATCCCTTCGGTAATGCTCGCGGCTCTACCCGCAACGTACGTCGGCGTGGCAAGGATGTAGAGCTGGAGCTTGCTTTGTTTCTTGAAGAAACCCTGTCGGATGAATCCAAGCAGGTGAGTTTCCGCGTGCCGCAGCACAACGCCGCGGGCCAGCCCACGGGCAGCGCCACCAAAACCCTTAACGTAAAGATCCCTGCCGGGGTGATGGACGGTGAACGCGTGCGCCTCAAGGGCCAGGGTGGGCCCGGCCATGCGGGAGGGGAAAGTGGTGACCTTTACCTGACCATCCGCTATGCGCCCCACACACGTTTTAGCGTGGAAGGCACTGACTTGGTGGTCGACGTTCCCGTAGCGCCCTGGGAGTTGGCCTTAGGGGCCAAGGTACCCGTGGCCACGCTCACTGGCCGGGTGAACCTGACTATTCGCCCAGACAGCCAGAATGGCCAGCGGTTGCGGGTGAAAGAAAATGGCTTGCCCATTAAGGGCGGCGGGCGGGGCGACCTGTTCGTGCAATTGAAGGTGGTAATGCCACCGCGCAACGATGCCACCCGCGAACTCTGGAACAAGCTGGCGCACAAGGCAGCGTTCGACCCACGGGCCTGAGGGCGCGGGCCCAGCCAGCGCCCTGAAGGTTACGCCCGGGGCCCTTGGAGAATCTTGTAGTAAATGGAAGTGGGCTGGTAAGTGCCATTGGGGGAACAGGCGTAATCGGGGATTTGCCCCAACCTTTGGTAGGCCAGCCCACGGTAGAAGCCCTCGGCACCCGAACCGGTTTGCGTGTCCAGCACCAGCAACCCCCGGGCTTGCTGGCGCGCTTCGCCCTCTAGAACCGCCATCAGCTGCGAGCCCAGGCCATGGCGGCGGCTGTCGCTACGTACCATAAGTTTTTGCACTTCGGCCCGGTTCAGGCCGTTGGGCTTTTGGCACAACGCAAGTTGTACGCTGGCCACTACCTGCTCAGCGAGCACCACCACCCACAGTACCCGGCTTCCTTGATTTAGCTCGGCCTGAACGCCATCAAAGTAAGCATTGGCCTCGGCTGCGCTCAAATCCTCTAGAAACCCAATGGAGGCACCGCCTGCTACGGCATCGAGCAACAGCTCTACCAGGCCTGCGCGGTAATGGGCAAAGCTTTCAGCACTAACGCGGCGCAGTTGCGCGGAATTCATAGGGTCATTCCTGAGGGGGCTGGGCGCCGGGCTGGAGTGTCAATTGCATAAAGGTAAGGTCCAGCCAGCGGCCAAATTTTAGCCCGACTTGGGGCATTTGCCCGGTAATGTTGAAGCCATGGCGTTCGTGCAGGCGGATAGATGCCGCATTGCCGCTTTCGATCGCGGCCACCACTACATGCTTGCCACAGCCCCGGGCCCGCTCCAGTAGCGGCGCCAGCAACTGGGCACCTACCCCCAGGCCGCGTTGCCCGTCACGCACATACACGGAGTTCTCTACGGTATGGCGGAAGCCATCGAAGGGCCGCCAGTCGCCAAAGGAGGCGTAGCCCAGCACCTGGTCGGTGTCGTCGACCGCCACCAGAATCGGATAGCCCTGCCGTTGACGCAGGGTGTACCAGGCCTGGCGGTTGGCCAGGTCTACTTGGTAGTCATTCCAGATAGCCGTGGTATTGACCACCGCATCGTTATAGATGCTAAGGAGGCCGGGCAGGTCGGCGGGGGTGGCGTCGCGAATGTTCAGGGTCATCGATAACCTCAAGCGTGGCGCTGGTGACCGCTCACCAGCTTTCGTACCACGGCCAACACCTGGCTACCGTTGCGCAGCCAGGCGTCTTCCATGGGCGTCGAGGACTATAACCCAAGGCAGCGCGCGCTGCCTGTTACCGAGGCTGTGCCGGTGAAAGCGTGCGCTACGCGGGCACCGCGCCTCGACGCATCCAGCGCAGCACACCGTATTCCAGCATTGCCACGACAGCCAGCGACGCCCCTACCAGCGGGAACATCACACCAATGGCGAGCATGACCACCACGGCGGTTTTCCACAGAGGCAAACCGTGGCGCAATGGCGGTACGCCCAATCCCCCCACCGGGCGGCGCTTCCACCAGATCACCAAGCCGCTGACCGAGCCCAACAACACCATCAGGCACACCAGCAGCACCAACAGTTGGTTGACCAGGCCAAACATCTTGCCTTCGTGCAGCATCACGGCCAGCTCCGTGGCCCGCGCCACAGGGCTGTAGTGGGCGTAGCGCACATCCACCAACACCTTGCCGGTGTACTGGTCCACGTGCAGGGTAGCGTCGTTATGGGGGTCATCGGCGAATACTGCCACCGTGTACACGCCGGTGCCGGTCTTTGGCAGTGTAATGCTGTAGCCGGGGTGCACACCCGCGCGCTCGGCAGTGTCTACCACCGCTTGCAGCCCTACTTGCGGCGCGGCCGGGCCGCTGTGATCGTGACCATGCCCCATATGCTCGGCATGGGCGCCACCACTCATGGGCATGGGCGTGGTTTCCAGCGCCCACGGCACGGTCTGTTGGCTGGCATCGGCGTTCAGGCTACGGGCCTTGAGGTCCGACAGGGGAATGTCACTGAACATCCCTACCGGAAAGCGGTTCCACAGCTCGGCATACTGCTTGCCCCAGATGCCTGTCCAGGTCATACCGGTGATTAGCATGAACAGCAGGCCCAGCGACCCCCAGAACCCAACCACGGCATGAAGGTCGCGCCAGAGCAGCCGGCCCCGGCTACGCAAGCGTGGCCAGAATACTCCGGCGGCCCCAGTGCCTCGGGGCCACCACAGGTAAAGCCCTGAAACCACCAGTACGATACCCCAGCCGGCAGCCAACTCCACGATCGCGTCTCCGACCTTGCCGATCATCAATTCGCCATGCAGCGCCCGGGCAATAGCTTGCAGGTTGTAGTGGCTGTCCTGGGTGCCCAGCACCTGCCCACTGTAGGGGTCGATGAACAGGCTGAGCGTGTTGCCAGCCACCGTGAGCATGAATTGCCCGCTGCTATCGGCGGTGGCGGGTGGCAGGTATTGGTCCACGCTGGCCTGAGGGTACGTGTCCCGTACTTTCGCCAGCAAGGTATCGGCCGACAATGCATGAGCCTGTGGCTCGACATGCATCAGCTCGGGGTACATCAAAGGGTCCAGTTGAGGCTTGAACAGGTAAAGCATACCGGTCAAGGCCAGCATGATCATCACGGGGGCGACCAGCAGGCCCGCATAGAAGTGCCAGCGCCACGCCAGATTATAGAAGGTTTTCATGAATGATCCTTGGGCGCGGGGCCCACGCAGGGTGCCCTCACGCACTGAATAAGACGTCCACGTAGGTCACAGCCGCCCGATAGCCCCGGCGGCTATGACCTACGTGGTGATAAACGCTTAAACCAAGGCGGACATGGGTGGCGCCCGAGTGCGGGCCCCGGGGAAGACAGGCTGAACCCCATGGCCTTGTAGCGCCTGTACCAGCAGCCGCAAAGTGATCAACGGGGGCGTATCTGCCCGTAGCTGAAGGCTCTGGGGCAGGGCAGGGCAGTGGAAGAACAAACTGCAATAGCCACAGCGCTCCCACAGCGGATGCAGCGTGTTGTCACCGCCTTGGGCGGCACCTGGCTGGCAATGGGGTTGCGCCATGGTCATGGCGGGGTGGGCAGCCATTGACGTAGAGGTAGCCGCGGCCATGCCATGGTCCATGGGCATGGCTTGGGAAGCCAGCGGGCCGATGAACATCATCAGCACCGCGAACAGACTGACCCAAGCGCTAGCGCGGCCGCGCCTGCCCATCCGCATTAGCCACCTGCTCCAACGTCGTCGACGCCTGCTGGCGGGTTGGCGAGTACCCGCACCCGCACCTGCACGGTGCCCGCGCGCTGGAAGTGCAGGGTAAGCGGGAAATTGGAGCCTTCCGCCAATTGGCTGCGATCACCCAGCCCCATTAGCATCACGTGGCTGGCAAAGGGTGCAAAGCGTACTTGCCCTGCCGCGGGGATGATCACCGCGTTGACCTGCTGCATTTTCATCATGCCATCGGCGCCCACATGCTCATGCAGCTGCGCTTCGGCCGCCACCGGGCTATCCACGCTCAGCAGGCGGTCATCAGCCATGCCGGTGTTGCGCACCGTAAAGTAAGCCGCGACCGTGGGCGCGTTGGGGGGGAGGGCTTGAGACCAAGGCCGCAGTACCTCCAGCGAACCTGCGCGGTAGCTGTCGGCATGGCTGGGCCCGGCCAGCAGCGCCAAGCCAAACGTGCAAAACCACGGCAACATGCGCCAGAGGCGGGTCATTGGACGTATTCCGAAGCAAGGGGAAAAGTGCCTGGTATTTAGCCAGAAGCGCGCGACGAAGTAAAAACCACAACGGTTACTCCACGCGCATAAGCGTCTCGATCAACGTTTGCGCCTCAAGGAACTCCCGGTCAACGGGGGGCAGCGGTGGCCGGGCCAGCATCAATACCGGCAGTTGGCGCTCGCGGGCCACCTGCAGCTTAGGCTCTGTTGCGCCACTGCCGCTGTTCTTACTGATCAATACATCGAAGCGGCCCCGCTCGAACAATGTTCGTTCTGCTTCCAGCTCGAACGGCCCTCGCGCGCCTATTACCTCGCAGCCTGGGCTGCCGGGGTGGGGATCGAGGCAGCGCAGGGTCCAGTGCTGGTGCGGCGGGATAGCAGCCATGTGCGTTAGAGGCTCGCGGCCCAAGGTGAAAAAGGGCCGGCTGAAGGGGGCCAGCAAGCGAGTCAGCCCGGCCCAGTCGTCGAAGGCGCGCCAGTCGTCAGCTGGGCCGGGCGCCCAGCCTGGACGGCGCAGTGCCCAGCAGGGGATACCCACTCGGCTCGCGGCCAGGGCGGCGTTATGGCTCATGCGCGCGGCGTAGGGGTGAGTCGCGTCCACCACCAGCCCGATGCCCTCGGCCTGGATATAAGCGGCCAGCCCTTCAGCACCCCCATAGCCGCCTACCTTTACCTGGCACTTCAGATCAGTAGGCACACGACCTACGCCGGCCAGGCTGTATACATGGCGGGGGCCCAGGTGCCGAGCCACGCGCAGGCTTTCGGCAACGCCACCCAATAACAACACGCGGGTCACCAGGGGCCCCCGGCGCGGCCTACCACACCACCTTGGCGGTCGATGGCGATCACTTCCATATCGGTGTGCGAGGGCACGGTACGGCGGGCGAAGGCCAACGCGTGCCGACACACTTTGTCTCCCAGGGGGACGTTTTGCGCAAGGGCCAAGGCCAAGGCCTGTTGGCTGGTATTGGCGCCGCGGATGCTGGCTTGCAGGGCGTCGCTCGCGCCAAGGGCGGCTGCCCAACTGGCCAACAGTGGCAAGTCTATGGCCGAATGGCGGCTGTGCAGGTCCATATGGCCAGCGGCCAACTTACTGATTTTGCCAAAGCCGCCACATAGGCTCAGCCGGGCCACGGGCACCTTGCGCAGGTGCTTGAGTACCGCGCCAGCGAAGTCCCCCATCTCGATCAGGGCGATGTCTGGCAGCGCGTAGAGGCGGCGAATAGTGTCTTCACTGGTATTGCCAGTGCAGGCGGCCAGGTGGGCGTGGCCATTGGTATAGGCAACGTCTATGCCTTGGTGAATAGAGGCAATATAGGCCGCACACGAGAAGGGGCGCACGATACCGCTGGTGCCCAGGATCGACAGCCCACCTAGAATCCCCAGGCGTGGGTTCATGGTTTTCAACGCCAATTGCGCGCCATCGCGTACCCCTAGGGTCAGCTCGAAGCCACCTGAATAACCTTGGGCAGCGGCCAACTGGGTGAGGTGCTCAGTCATCATCTTGCGCGGCACCGGGTTGATTGCCGGCTCTCCTACCCCCAGCACCAGGCCTGGGCGGGTCACCGTGCCCACGCCTTCGCCTGCCTTGAAGACCACGCCAGGGGTAGGAGTGAGGCGTACCTGGGCGTGTACCAACGCGCCATGAGTCACGTCAGGGTCGTCGCCTGCGTCTTTCAAGGTGCCGGCTTCGGCGCCTCCATCACTGAGGGTGCGGCAATATTCCAGGCGCAGGGTCACCAGGCGGCCCTTCGGCAGGGTGACTTCCACTGCGTCATTTACCTGGCTTCTCAACAGCAAGCTGGCAGCCGCCAGGCTCGTGGCCGTTGCGCAGGTGCCTGTGGTCAGCCCACTGCGCAGTGGCGCGGGGTGTTCGACGGTTTCGTTACGCATCGGTAGGCTTGAGCGAGTCGAGTAGCGTGATCGGCAGCGCTTGGCGCCAAGTGTGGAAGTTGCCCAGGGGTTTGACCTGAGCCACCTGCACGCGCACCAACTCGCCGCCATGGCGCGCCTGCCAGTGAAACAGGGCCATCTCGCTTTCCAGGGTCACAGCGTTGGCCACCAGGCGGCCACCAGGCTTAAGGGCGGCCCAGCAGTGTTCCAATATACCGCTTAGGGTTACTCCACCGCCGATGAAAATGGCATCCGGGCGGGGCAGGCCCTCCAAGGCAGCCGGGGCGGGTCCCGCGATCAGGCGCAACCCTGGCACGCCCAAGGCATCGCGATTGTGCTGGATCAGGGCTTGGCGCCCGGCGTCGGCCTCGACAGCAATGGCCTGGCAACTGGGATGGGCTCGCATCCATTCGATGCCAATGGAGCCGCAACCAGCGCCTACGTCCCACAGCAGTTGCCCCGGCAAGGGCGCTAGACGGCCTAGGGTCAGTGCCCGCACGTCGCGCTTGGTCAATTGCCCGTCATGCTGGAAGGCCGCGTCCGTCAGCCCAGGCACGCAGGCCAGGGCGCGAGCGTTTGCCTCGGCCATAAGTGTTAGGCCGATGAGGTTGAGGGCTTTCGCCGGGCGGTCCTGCCAAGCGTGCGCGGTACGGGTATGGCGTTGTTCTTGCGGGCCGCCGAGGTGTTCGAAGACGTCCATCACACTGGCGCCGTACCCGGCTGAACACAGCAAGGCCGCCACCACAGCGGGCGTATTGCCGTCGTTGCTGAGCACTAGCAGCCGCCGACCGTCGTTTAGGTAATGGTTGAGCTGGGCAGGTGAGCGGGCCACCAGCGACACTATAGGTGTATCAGCCAAGGGCCAGCCCAGACGGGCCGCTGCCAGGGAGGCCGAAGAGGGCGCGGGCAGCACGCGCAGTTCGGTGGCTGGAAGCTTGCGAGCCAGGCTGGCGCCCACGCCATGGAACATAGGGTCGCCGCTGGCCAGCACGCACAGGGGTTGACCGCGCCGCTCCAATACAGGGGTCAGGGAAAAAGGCGTGGGCCAGGCCAGCCGCTCGGCGCCAAGGCAGGGCGGCAGCAGGGCCAATTGGCGAGGCGCGCCTATGATCAAGGGGGTATCGAGCAAGGCCCGCCGGGCCTGCTTGCCGAGGCCCGGATAGCCTTCTTCGCCAATACCGACAACTGTCAGCCAGGGCAACATGAAGGATCCTCAGGAGTAATCCGACAGGCAGGATTTTCATGCCTTCGGTCAAAGCAGGCATAATACCGCGCGCTTCTGCTCAGAAGTGCCTTTATCACGACTTCCGGGTGATCTTTTGAACGAGCCATTGCCGGCCCAACCGCTTGCCTTACCCCCTGCCAGCGCCTGCCCAGGCTTGCTGCGCCTGGTAACGGCGCGCGATGGCGGCTTGTGCCGGGTCAAACTCCCCGGCGGCGCCCTGACGGTAGCCGGTGCCCATGCTCTGGCGCAAGCAGCGCGGCGTTTGGGTGACGGCGCGCTGTACCTGACCAATCGCGCCAACGTGCAGCTGCGTGGCGTTGCCCCAGCCCAGCAGCAACCCTTGATCGACTATCTGATGGCGGCAGGCCTGGGGCCCGCTTCGGCCGGCGCCGATGATATCCGTAACCTGATGCTCAGCCCCATGGCCGGGCTAGACCCGCGGGCGGTCCTGGATACCCGCCCGCTGGCGGCCAGTTTGGTGGAGGCGTTGGAGCAGCATGCCCAGTTCCATGCCCTGTCTCCTAAGTTCTGCATTCAACTCGATGGTGGCGAAGCGCTGACGGTACTGGGCCATCACCATGACCTGTGGCTGTCACCACTATGGCTGGAAGGTGAGTTGCACATGGGGCTAGGGCTGGCCAGCGGTCTCGGGCAGGCGCCGGCCGTGGCGGCAGTGCCTGCCAAGCATGCGCTGGCGCTGGTGCTGGCGGTACTCCAACGATTTTTGACCCTCGCCGGGCCTCAGCCTGGGCGGATGCGCGATCTGCTTTCGCAACACACCGCTGCGGCCCTGTTCGAGGCCCTGCCGCTGCCGCTGCGTCATGGGCCTTGGCCTTTGCCCGCATCACGACCTACCCCCGCGCCCTTGGGGGTTCACGCTCAACGCGAGCCGGGCCTGGTAGCGATAGGCGTTGCCCCGGAGCTGGGGCGGCTACCCGCAGAGGGCTTGGAGGCCATGGCGCGCCTGGCGCAGGAGCAGGGTAATGGGTTGCTGCGCCTTACCCCTTGGCAGGGGCTGTTGATACCGGATGTGGCGCGTGCCTTGGCGAGCCAGGTACAAAGCCAGGCTCGCCACGCAGGGCTACTGACCGACCCGGCCGAGCCTCTGGCATCCACTGTAGCCTGCACAGGTGCCGCCGGTTGTGCCCGTGGCCTGTCGGATACCAAGGGCGACGCCCGCCAGTTGGCCAGCCTGCTTGGCCGCGCCATACCGGTTCACCTGACCGGCTGTGCCCGCTCCTGCGCGCGGGCCACGGTGGCGCCTGTCACCTTGCTGGCAGTGGCACCCGGCCGTTATGACCTCTTTTATCGCGACCCCTCATGCCCAGGCCTTGGCCGGCGGGACGGGCGCAACCTTAGTGTGCAAGAGGTGGCGACACAACTCGCCGCCTGCTCTCGGAGCCTGTTCGATGATTGACTATATTCGCGATGGCCAGGCGATCTATCGCAATTCCTTCGCTACCATTCGCGCCGAGGCCGACCTGAGCCAAATCCCGCCGGACCTGGAAAAACTCGCGGTGCGAGTCATTCATGCCTGCGGCATGGTGGATGTGGTCCAGGACCTGCGCTTCTCCCCAGGCGCAGGTTCAGCGGGCCGCCGGGCGCTGGCCACGGGCGCGCCCATCCTCTGTGATGCCCATATGGTAGCCGAAGGCGTGACCCGCGCGCGTCTTCCGGCCAATAATCCGGTGATCTGCACCCTGAAAGATGAACGCGTGCCTGGGTTGGCTCAAAGCCAAGGCAATACCCGCTCCGCCGTGGCCCTGGAGTTCTGGCGGCCCTACCTGGAAGGCAGCGTGGTGGTCATTGGCAACGCCCCTACCGCGCTCTTTTATTTGTTGGAAATGCTCGACGCTGGCGCGCCACGCCCGGCGCTGATCCTCGGCTTTCCAGTAGGCTTCATCGGCGCCGCCGAGTCCAAGGCGATGCTAGCGGCGGACAGCCGTGGCGTGCCCTATGTGGTCGTCACCGGGCGCCGGGGCGGTAGCGCCATGGCGGCGGCGGCGGTCAATGCCCTCGCCACGGAGGTGGAATGATGCCGCCGGGGCGTTTGTTGGGCCTGGGCGTAGGCCCAGGAGACCCGGAGCTGATTACCATCAAGGCATTGCGCCTGCTGCGTGAAGCGCCCGTGGTGGCCTATTTTGTGGCCAAGGGCAAAAAGGGCAATGCGTTCAGCATCATCGAAGAACACTTGCAGCCCGCCCAGACCCTGCTGCCGCTGGTCTACCCAGTGACTACCGAAGCGCTGCCAGCACCCTTGTCGTATGAAGAGGTGATTGCGCGGTTTTATGATCAGGCAGGCCTGGACGTGGCCGCGCACCTTGAAGCCGGCCGGGACGTAGCCGTGATCTGTGAAGGTGACCCTATGTTCTACGGGTCCTATATGTATCTGCACGATCGCCTGGCTCAGCGCTATAACGCCGAGGTGATCCCCGGCGTGTGCTCCATGTTGGGGGGGGCCGCAGTGTTGGGCGCGCCCCTGGTCTATCGCAATCAAAGCCTCTCAGTGCTCTCAGGCGTGCTGCCGGAAGAGGAGCTCAAGCGCCGCCTGGCTGATGCGGAGGCCGCCGTGATCATGAAGCTGGGCCGCAACCTGCCCAAGGTGCGCCAGGTGTTGACTGAGCTGGGCCTGGCCGAGCGCGCCCTCTATGTGGAGCGGGCAACCATGGAGAACCAAAAGATCGTCCCGCTGGCAGAGGTTGACCCTCAGTCGTCGCCTTATTTTTCCCTGGTGATCGTGCCCGGCCAGCGGTGGCAGGGATGAGCACACCCATGCCTCTAGCCATCGTGGTGTTAGGGCCCACCGCATTGCCAGTAGCCCGGCGCATCCAACAATGCCTGCCCGGCGCGCCCGTGTGGGGGCTGGAAGGCCGGGTAGAGCACGCCGACCACGCCTATCAACGCTTTGGTGACACCCTGCGCGGCTTGTACCGCGCGGGCACTGGCATTATTGCCGTGTGCGCGGCGGGTATTGTGATTCGCGCCTTGGCCAGCGTATTGGGCGAAAAAGGCACCGAGCCTCCGGTGCTGGCCGTTGCTGAAGACGGCAGCGCCGTGGTGCCTTTGCTTGGTGGATTGGGCGGGGTGAATGACCTGGCCCGGCAAATCGCCTGCGCGCTGGAGGTGGCCCCGGCCATCACGACCAGCGGCGAGCTGCGCTTCGGTACCTGCCTGCTCAACCCGCCCGCAGGCTATGTGCTAGCCAGCCTGGAACAGGGCAAGCATTTTGTGTCTGACCTGCTGGCCGGGCGACCGGTCAAGGTGGAGGGCCATGCGCCTTGGCTGAGCGCGGTGGCCTTGCCCCTGGCGGCAGAAGCCGACCTGACCATTCGAGTAAGCCCTTCATTGAGCCAGGGCGAGGGCGAGTTGCTGATTCACCCTCGCAGCCTGGCAGTGGCCGTGGATACGGCCGGGCCGGAGTTGCTAGGTCAGATAGAGGCGGCCTTGAGCGCCGGTGGCATGGCACAGGCGGCCTTGGCGTGCCTGTTGGCACCCCCGGCCTTGATGGGCTCTACCCACTTGTTAGAGGTCGCCCAAGCGCTGGGCGCCGATGTACGTTTCGCTCAGCAAGGCTCTCCAGCCCAGGCCCTGCGGGCACAACTGCCCCAGGCTCAACACACGCAGTGGGCAGGCTTGGCGGTCGCGGTCAATCCAGAGCCATTGACCGCCGACAACCTGGGCCAGCGCCGGGGAAGCCTGGCCGTAGTGGGCCTGGGCCCTGGGGCTCGCGAGTTCATGGCCCCCGCGGTGCAAGCCGCGTTGGCCGCGGCCCAGGATGTGCTGGGTTACGAAACCTATGTGAACATGGCCGGCCCGTTCCGCGCCGATCAAGTGCTGCATTGCACTGATAATCGAGAAGAGTTGCAACGCGCTCGGCACGCGCTGGAACTGGCGGCCAGTGGCCGGGCGGTGGTGGTTGTGTCTTCCGGCGACCCAGGGGTATTCGCCATGGCCTCGGCGGTACTCGAAGCCCTTGAAGGCAGTACCGACCCAGCCTGGCACGCGGTGGCCTTGTGCATGCTCCCTGGTGTCTCGGCTTGCCTGGCGACCGCAGCCTTGGCCGGCGCGCCCTTGGGGCATGATTTTTGTGTCATATCCCTCTCGGACAACCTCAAGCCCTGGTCAGTGATCGAGCAGCGCCTGGACCTGGCCGGCCAGGCAGACTTGGCCATGGCGTTTTACAACCCGATCTCAAAGGCTCGGCCTTGGCAGTTGACCCAAGCGCTGGAAGTGGTACGCCGCCATCGTGAACCCTGTACGCCCGTGGTCCTGGGTCGAGATGTAGCCCGCCCTGCTCAGCGGCTTCGCGTAGTCACCCTTGGGGAGTTGACCGCGGACATGGTCGACATGCGCACCATGGTCATCGTTGGCTCCAGCACGACCCGGCTTATCCCTCGGGCGCAGGGCGCGCCTTGGGTGTATACCCCGCGATGGTACCCCACGGCCCCTGGCTCGGAAGGGGCTGGCGGCGGGTCGAGATAGCATCCTTAAGGCTAGCCAGGCTCTACTTCATTGCGATTACTGTCGCGCCGCGCTACCCAGTGGTCGATCAACTCCCGCAATTGGGACATTTCCACGGGCTTGGCCATGTGCCCGTCCATGCCGGCCAGGCGCGCGCGCTCTTTGTGCTCGCTCAGGATATGCGCCGTCAGGGCGACCACCGGGGTACGATGGCGTCGCGCGCCCAACTCCCAGGCCCGCAGTTGCTGAGTGGCTGAAAAACCGTCGAGGATAGGCATTTCGCAGTCCATCAGCACCAGATCGTAGCGCCGGGCCTTCATGGCGCGCAGGGCTTCCTCGCCATTGCTGGCGGTATCAGGCTGCAGGTTGAGTTTGCCCAGCATGCCACGAATCACCTTGGTGGAGATGCTGTTGTCTTCGGCCACCAGAATCCGAAAATCCGTGGGCACGTTAGAGGTTTCACCCGCAACGGGGTAAGCGGCCTCGGGTAGGCTGACCGCGGCCAACGCCCGTTGGGACAGCTCATCGGCCAAGGTTGTACGCAGGGTATAGCCGGCTACGGGCTTAGCCAGAATACGCTTGACCCCGGCGTTGCGCGCGATGACCTTGCTGGGCGCGTTGCTGATACCGGTCAGCATAATGATCAAGATGTCGTGATTGAGGCTAGGGTCTTCTTTGATCTTTGCGGCCAGCTGCATGCCGGTCATGCCTGGCATGTTCTGGTCTAGCAGCACCACGTCGAAGTAATCGCGCAGATGGGCCTTGGTGCGCAGCAAGGCCAGGGCTTCCTTGCCTGAGTTAGCGGCGCTGACATTCAGGCCCCAGGCGCTGCATTGCTGTACCAAAACCTTGCGGCACGTGTCGTTATCGTCCACTACCAACACCCGGGCGTCCTTGAGGCCGGCATCCAGGTCGGGGTGAGTATGCTCCATGCGCTGAGGGTCCAGCGGCAAGGTAAGCCAGAAGGTGCTGCCCTGATGAGCGCCGCTTTTGATGCCGAATTCGCCATTCATCAAGCCGATCAACTGACGGGCGATCAGCAGGCCCAGGTGGCTGCTGCCTGGCTTGTTGCTCGTGAGCAGGTCCTGGCTGTGCAATTCGGCATGCAACAGGGCATCCCTCTCCTCGGCAGGCAAGGCCTCGCCGCTGTCTTGCACTGCGATCCGCAGGCGAGGTGGGCCGCTGCGCTGGTCCAGTGCGGCGGCGACCAGTACCTCACCGGCTGTTGTTTTCTTCAACGCGTTGTCCAGCATGGCCAGTAGGGCCTGGCGCAGGCGCGTAGGGTCCCCAGTGATCACCCGGGGCACCTGGGGCTGGGTAAAGCTGATCAGCTCCACGTTCTGCTGTTCGGCGCGGGCCCGGTAGATGTTAAGGCACTCGTCGATCAAGGCGTTTAGGTCGAACTGCACGTCGTCCAGTTCGATCTGGCCGGATTCGATCTTCGAAATGTCCAGGATTTCGTTGATCAGCGTGAGCAGCTCATTGCCTGCGCTGTGAATCGTTTGCACATAATCACGTTGCTTGACCGACAGCGGCGTGCCCAACAGCAGCTCGGTCATGCCCAGCACGCCATTCATGGGGGTACGGATTTCATGGCTAAGCTTGGCCAGGAATTCTGCCTTGGCGTTGGTTTCGGCGGTGCTGGCGGCCAGCTCCCGGCTGGCGCTGTAGCGGTCTTCGCTGATGCGCCGAAGCCGAGTGGTCAGCGCAAGGTTGAGCATCGCGCCACCGACTACCGCACAGCCCAGCATGCCGTAGATCAGCCACTGTACTGGCGTACGGGTAAGGCCCAGCATTGCCGGCAATACCACTAGAAAGCCCAGGCTGCACAGCGCCATGGCCAAGGTAAATAGCCGGGCGGGCGGGTAGCCCTTGTGCCAATGCCAGGCCGAGACCACCAGCATGCACACGCAGGTCAGGGCTACGGCCGCATAAGCGGTAAAATTCAGTGGCAGTGTGTCCAGGAACAACAGCAGCACGCTACACAGGCCGATCAGCCCAATCAGGCCCATCACCAAGCGTTGCAGGCGCGGAGCAGGGCGAGCAGCGAAGAACCTTAGCGTGTACACCAGCGCGAACTCCGCCCCAAGCAGCATGGTGAAATAAGCCAAGGGCGTGCGCGCCGAACTCCAACTGCTCATCCAGGGCGTGCCCAGGTTGACCAGAATCATCGCGCTGACCAATACCATGGCCTGGCAGGCCCCTAGCCACAGGCTGCTGGCCGAGTGGCTAAGGGCATAGCGGGCGAAGTTGTGCAGGATCAACATGGCCATACAGCCGAGCAGCAGCCCGAACAACAGCGCCTGGTTTTGTTGGGATGCCACTTGCAGGGCCGGCTCCAGGCTGATACCTGGGCGCATCTGATGCTCGCTCACCAAGCGCAGATAGAGGTCCACGGGCGCCTGGCTGATAGGAACAGGCAGCAACAAATCACCACTGTGGGAGGGCGGTGAATGCTGGCGACCCGCGCCGCTGCCCAAGTGCTCCACCTGATCATCGCCGACGAAAGCATAGAGGTCGAACTGGGCAAGGTCGGGCGCGAACAGGCGCACGACCTGCTCATGGGGCGAGGGCATCAGGCGGTAGCGCAGCCATAACGCGCTTTGCGGAGGCGCGGCATTGAGCTGGCGAAGGTCAATGGGAGCAAACTGGCTCTGGTAGCGCTCGGAACGTACGTCGCTCAGTTGCAGCCCGGCCTGGTCGTCCACCAGCATGGACCAGCCACTACCCTGATCGGCATAGGCCGGCGTCAGGCAGGTCAGTAACAGCCCGATCAAGAACAGCAAGGCGGTCCTGAGCCGATCCACGGGGAATTCCTTGTCCAGGTTAAGCAAGGGCTGAGTATAACCGTGCCAGAGCTGGCGCGCAGGGCGCGGTGTCGGAATGCTCAAAACAAATACCCCCGGTTGGGGCCGGGGGTATTCATTCACGGCGCGCTCGGTGAAATCAACCCTTGCCCTGTTCGCGGGCAATCGCCCGGTAGCCGATATCCGAGCGGTAGAAGCTGCCCTTCCAGCTCACTTTTTCAGCCAGCGCATAGGCTTGGCGCTGGGCGGCGCCGACGGTTTCACCCAGCGCAGTGGCGCACAGTACGCGGCCTCCAGCCGTGGTGACTCGACCGTCGAGCAACGCGGTACCGGCATGGAACACCTTGCCGGGCAGCGCTGCCGCGGCATCCAGGCCGTCGATCACATCGCCTTTGGCGTAGTCGCCAGGGTAGCCGCCAGCCGCGAGCACTATGCCCAGGCTAGGGCGCGGGTCCCACTGGGCCTCGATCTTGTTCAGAGCCTTGGCCAGGGCGGCTTCGACCAGCAGTACCAGGCTCGATTGCAGGCGCAGCATGATCGGCTGGGTTTCCGGGTCGCCGAAGCGGCAGTTGAATTCGATGACCTTGGGATTGCCCTGGGTATCGATCATCAAACCGGCGTAGAGAAAGCCCGTATAGGTGTTGCCTTCCTCGGCCATGCCCCGCACGGTGGGCCAGATCACTTGATCCATGACCCGCTGGTGTACCTCGTCGGTGACTACCGGTGCCGGAGAGTACGCGCCCATGCCGCCGGTGTTGGGGCCGGTGTCGGCATCGCCTACGCGTTTATGGTCCTGGCTGGTGGCCATGGGCAGCACGTTGCTGCCATCGACCATCACGATAAAGCTGGCTTCCTCGCCCTCGAGAAATTCTTCGATGACTACCCGAGAGCCTGCGTCGCCAAAGGCGTTGCCGGCCAGCATGTCACGCACAGCGTCTTCGGCTTCCTGCAGCGTGGTAGCTACGATAACGCCTTTGCCCGCAGCCAGGCCATCGGCCTTGACCACGATAGGCGCGCCCTGCTGGCGCAGGTAGGCCAGGGCGGGTTCGATCTCGGTGAAGTTCTGGTAGGCGGCGGAGGGGATCTGGTGCCGAGCCAGGAAATCCTTGGTAAAGGCCTTGGAACCCTCCAACTGAGCAGCGCCGGCGGTAGGGCCGAAGCAGTCCAGGCCGCGCTGGCGGAACAGGTCTACCACGCCCGCCACCAGCGGTGCTTCCGGGCCAACGATGGTCAACTGGACGTTCTGCTGAGCGAAGTCAGCCAGCTGCTCCAATGCCAGTACGTCGATGGCCACGTTTTCGCATTTGGCTTCAGTGGCCGTGCCAGCGTTGCCCGGGGCTACGTACACCTTCTCGACCCGAGGGTCTTGAGCGACTTTCCAGGCCAGGGCGTGTTCACGCCCGCCACTGCCGATGATCAAAACTTTCATTTTCAATTCCTGTTCGGTGCAAGCGACACCGGAAGAGGTCGCGATGCCGTGGGTAGATGCAAGGCGGCGTCGTTGTCCGGAAGCGGTGTTGCCTGTTGGCAATGAGCATTCCGGACAACGCCGCCAACGCCGCAGATGCCCGCGTCAGCACGACCGTTTTAATGTCTGAAATGACGCATGCCGGTGAACACCATTGCAATATCCGCTTCGTCCGCCGCGGCTATCACTTCCGCATCGCGCATCGAGCCACCCGGCTGGATCACGGCACGAATGCCCACTTTCGCGGCGTTATCGATACCGTCGCGGAAGGGGAAGAAGGCGTCAGATGCCATAACGGCACCTTCCACCGGCAAACCGGCGTGTTCGGCTTTGATGGCGGCAATGCGCGCGGAATTGACACGGCTCATCTGGCCTGCGCCCACGCCCAAGGTCTGACGATTACGGGCATAGACGATGGCGTTGGATTTAACGAACTTGGCCACTTTCCAGGCGAAGATCAGATCATGGATTTCCTGCTCGGTGGGCGCGCGGCGAGTGACCACTTTCAGGTCTTCAGCACCGATCATGCCGATGTCCCGGCCTTGCACCAACAGGCCACCATTCACCCGCTTGAAGTCCCAGGCCGTGGCGCGTTCGGCCGGCCATTCACCACAGGCCAGCAAGCGCACATTGGCCTTGGCCGCCACCACCGCGCGCGCCTCTGCGCTTACGCTTGGGGCAATAATGACTTCCACGAACTGGCGTTCGACGATGGCCTGGGCCGTGGCGGCGTCCAGCTCACGGTTAAAGGCGATGATGCCGCCAAAGGCCGACTCGCTGTCGGTGGCATAGGCTAGTTCGTAGGCTTGGCGGATGCCGCCTTCGGCGTCTGGGCATACCGCCACGCCGCAGGGGTTGGCATGCTTGACGATCACGCAAGCCGGTTTGGTGAAGCTTTTCACGCACTCTAATGCGGCATCGGTGTCGGCTACGTTGTTGTACGACAGCGCTTTGCCTTGAAGCTGGACCGCCGTGGCGATGCCGGCTTCAGCAGGCTTGGCTTCCACGTAGAAGGCCGCGCTCTGGTGCGGGTTTTCTCCGTAGCGCATGCCCTGGGCCTTGATGAACTGGCTATTGAAGGTGCGTGGGAATTCCCCCCGGCCCTCGGTGCTCAGGGTTTCGGCCTGGTGATCAATGGTGCCTAGGTAGTTGGCGATCATCCCGTCATAAGCGGCGGTATGTTCAAACGCTTTGAGCATCAGGTCGAAACGCTGGGCATAGGTCAGGCCACCGGCCTTCAGGCCTTCGATCACCCTTGGGTAGTCGCTGGTGTTGACTACGATGGCCACGTCTTTATGGTTCTTGGCCGCGGAGCGGACCATGGTCGGCCCGCCGATGTCGATGTTTTCGATGGCCGTAGGGAGGTCGCAGCCCGGCTTGGCGACTGTGGCTTCGAAGGGGTACAGGTTGACCGCAACCAGGTCGATGGCGCCAATGGCGTGCTCGGCCATCACCGCGTCGTCCACACCACGCCGCCCGAGAATCCCGCCGTGGATTTTCGGGTGCAAGGTTTTCACCCGGCCGTCCATCATTTCCGGGAAGCCCGTGTAGTCCGCTACCTCGATAGCGGCCACGCCGTTGTCCCGCAGCAACTTGAAGGTGCCGCCGGTGGACAGAATTTCCACGCCAAGGGCGGCCAGTTCGCGGGCAAACTCCAGGATGCCGGTTTTATCGGACACGCTGATCAGGGCGCGGCGGATCGGCAGGCGGGTGGTCTGGTCGGTCATTTCGATTTCCATTCAGAGCGGTTAGCAAAAAAGGCGAGCTGCATGCAGTCGCCTTTTCGGAATGTCGTGGGCTTCAGAGCAGATCGTACTGCTTGAGCTTCTTGCGCAGGGTGCCTCGATTCAGGCCCAGTATTTCACTGGCCTTGGTCTGGTTGCCCTTGACGTAATTCATCACGGTCTCGAGCAGAGGGGCTTCCACCTCGGACAGCACCAGGTTGTAGACGTCGGTCACCGAGGCGCCCTCAAGGTGCGCGAAGTAGTTGTGCAGCGCCTTCTCGACACTCCCGCGTAGGGTCTGCCCTTCTTCGGAGGGCGTGTTCAGGTGCTGCTTGAGGTTGACGTTGTCGCTCACCGGTGTTGTTCCACTCACTAATGTCTCGGTCATCATCGTCATGCGGCCACCCCTTTTGCGTCCTTTTCAACGAGGCTCCCATCACGTTCACGGAAAAACTCCCGAACGCTGGCGCACTGCGCCGTGGTCTCGTTCAAGCCATTGAAGCTGGCGCGAAATTCCTTTGCCCCTGGCAACGTAGCCAGGTACCAGCCCACATGCTTTCGGGCAATACGCACACCCATCACCTCCCCATAGAAGGCGTGCAGCGCGTTCAGGTGGTCCAGCAGAATTCGTTCCACTTCTTCCAATTGCGGCGCCGGCAGGTAGTGGCCAGTGCGCAGGTAGTGCTCGATCTCGCGAAAGATCCAAGGCCGCCCTTGCGCGGCGCGGCCGATCAGCAAGCCATCGGCGCCTGTGTGGCGCAGCACATCGCGAGCCTTTTCAGGCGAGGTAATGTCCCCATTGGCGAACACCGGAATCGACACCGCCTGCTTGATCGCCGCGATGGTGTCGTACTCGGCTTCACCCGTGTACAGGTCGGCACGGGTGCGCCCATGTACCGCCAGGGCGCTGATGCCGGATTGCGCCGCGATTTTCGCCACGGCCAGGCCATTGCGATTGTCACGATCCCAGCCCGTGCGAATCTTCAGGGTGACCGGTACGTCTACCGCCGCTACCACGGCTTCGAGGATGTCGGTCACCAGGGTTTCGTCTCGCAGCAGCGCCGAGCCTGCCGCCTTGTTGCATACCTTTTTCGCTGGGCAACCCATGTTGATGTCGATGATCTGAGCGCCTGCCTCGACATTGGCCTTGGCCGCCGCCGCCAGCATATGCGCGTCACCTCCGGCGATTTGAACCGAGCGCGGCTCCGGATCGCCTTCGTGGACCATGCGCAGCCGAGACTTGCGGCTGTTCCACAAGGACATGTCCGCGGTCACCATCTCCGACACCACCAGCCCCGCGCCGAGGCGGCGACATAACTGCCGGAATGGCTGATCGGTAACCCCTGCCATAGGGGCGAGGATCAGACCGTTGCCCAATGTATAGGGGCCAATTCGTACCGCCGCCATAGGTGTGCTACCCGTGATACCAGGCTATTGAAAAACGACCTGCGTGCCGAAGCGTTGCCTCGCCTACGTCTTTCAACAGCCTGGCAGGGCGGATCCGTCGAAGCCTGGAGTTCGAAAAAGGGATCGCATGATACCCGCTCTCGATGACCGGATAAAGGTCAAATTGGATAAAATCTGAGCAGTGACAAGCCAGGGGCAACCTAACCGGACAACTGGTTTCACTCAGGGGAATGGAAGGACAAACTGTAGTTCACCGCACGCTTGCCGGGGTCAAGAATATCCAGCGCGATATGAATGGGGACCTGTGGTGGCATTTCACTTTGGCCCGCCAGATCACCGTTCAGGTACTCCGAAGGCTTGAATCGTCGGCTGGCGATAAGCGTGTTGTTCAAGTCAGCGAAGCGCAACTCCAGCAAGGGAAACGGCTGGGCAAAGGTCGCCCGGTTGTAGATGATCGCATCGACCACCAGTGCCCCGGCGAAGGTGGGATGGCTACGCACCACCAGGTTGCTGCTGCGGATCAACTGGATATCCACGCGCGAGGGCACGGTGCAACCTAGGGTAGGGCAGAGGCTTACGAACCAAGGGCGGTAGCTGTCCTGGCGAGCCAGCTCATCGAAATGGAACGTCACGTACTGCCCAAGCAGGGTCAGGGCGGCGACAAGCGTCAGGGCGGTCCATAGCAGCCGTTTTCCCAAACTGCTTTTCGGCTTTTCCCACTGCAAGTGCAGGGGATCGTCTTGCAGCACCAGCAGGTGCTCCTCTCGCAACCCAGGCTCGCTACGGACAGGCTGCAAGGCTGGCGCTGAACGGCGGTCGACGGATGGCACCTCAAAGGAGTCATCGTCTTCTGTATCGGCACGCAGCGGCGTGATCGCCCAGGGCGCTCGTGCTACGCCCGCATCAGCAGGTAACACCTTGAGGGGTGCTGGCTCATTCAGCAGGTCGTCATCCGGCGAAGCCCCGGCCTTGCTCAACCGTGGTTCTTGACGTTGGGTCGCCGTCACCTCGGACGATGAAGGCTGATCGTGTTCGTCGTTATGGTGCTCGCCAAAGGGCTCATCGAGCCAGTCCTCGGCCTGGTCTCGCTGAGCGCTCAACGACGGTGCTTCATCGCTGGCCGAGGGTTTTGCAGGCCGCCGCTCAAGGCGCGCCAACTCGTCGTCCAAGTCCAGGCTGTCCAGGTCTGGCGTGGCCCTGGCCCAGGCCTCTGGTGTTGCCGAGAGCGGGGCAGCCACTGGCGCCGGGGGTGGCCCACCGTCAGGTGCCTGGGTCGCGCTTTGTTCCAGCAGTTGGCGAGCGGCGTTGAACACCTGCTTGCAGGCACCGCAGCGCACGGCACCGCGGGCCACGCTCAGTTGATTGTGGCTTACCTTGAAGCTGGTACGACAATGCGGGCACTGGGTAACGAAGCTTTCGGTCATGCGCGGGTCCGGTTGAAAGTTAGGCCTGCGGTCAACGGCGACGGCCGCTGATCCGTACCCACCCGTCGCGCTCGGCGATGGGGTCTAGTTCGAAGGCGTCGGCATAGGCCGCGGCCACTTCTTCACCTTGTTCGGCAAGGACCCCCGACAGTGCTAGCAGCCCGCCTGGGCGTACCCGTTGGGCCAGTTGCGGTGCCAGTGTCACCAAGGGGCCTGCCAGGATATTGGCCACCAGTACGTCTGCTTTCATGGCAGGCAGCGCTTCAGGCAAATACAGGGCCAGGCGCGCCTCGGCGATACCGTTGCGACCTGCGTTGTCCCGGGATGCTTCCAGAGCTTGTACGTCAATATCCGTACCTACGGCCGATTCCGCGCCTAACAGCAAGGCAGCGATCGCCAGAATGCCCGAGCCACAACCAAAATCCAGCACCTTGACGCCTTCCAGGGCCTGGCCATCGAGCCACTGAAGGCAGAGCGCGGTCGTTGGGTGGGTACCGGTGCCGAACGCCAGCCCTGGGTCGAGCAACAGATTCACCGCCCCTGGCTCGGGTGCTTCATGCCAGCTAGGCACGATCCACAAGCGCTGGCCGAAGCGCATGGGCTGGAAGTTATCCATCCAGCTACGCTCCCAGTCCTGGTCTTCGATCACCTCGGCATGGTGATCGGGCAACGGGTCCTCGGTTAGCAGCCGCAGGTGGGCAAAGACGGCCGTGGGTTCGGTATCCGCCTCGAACAGCGCCAGCAGGTGGGTATGGCTCCACAGTGGCGTTGTGTTCAGGTCTGGCTCGAAGATCGGCTGGTCTTCGGCATCCATGAAGGTCACCGAAACCGCGCCAATGTCCAGTAGCGCGTCCTCATAGATCTCCGCTTGTTCTGGGCCTATGGCCAGGCGGACTTGAAGCCAGGGCATGTACTGTTCCTTTGGTATGGGCGCTCATGGGCGCGGCGAATCAGGCGCGCCAGTGTACTGCACCGGCTCGGCTTCGGGTATGGCTGGCGGACTTGAGCTTACCTATCTATTACCTGAGCAAGGTGGGCGGATCTCAGTATCGCGGCTTTCACTCAGGAGGTGCGGGGATGCAACCTTTGACAGCGACGATGCAGGCCGCGCAAGGCCTGCAACAGGTAAAACCGGTGACAGAGATCAATGAGCGTTATTACTGGGCGCGCGTGCTGCGGGCGCGTCTGGATGACGTTCCTACCTTTTACGAAGTAACCCGCAAGCGAGCGATCAGGGCGATACGTGCCCGTTACCCCGACGGCCACATTCGAGACAGCTTGCTTGATGAGCTGTGTGTGGCACTGGTCAGGCGCGTACTCAACGGTGAGCCATTGCCCGCTACGCTAGTGAAGGAGGGTAGCGTAATCAAGGGCGCTACCCGGCCTTCCATCAGCCAAGAGCGAACCCGTGTGCTAGTGGACGTGATCGAAACGCTGCATAGCGATTTATTAGACACCTATAAGCGCACTGTGCGCGACCATTTGCTGGCACCCTTGGTCGGCGAGCCCGCTACGCCGACAAATACGGCCGAGCCAACAACGCGGGCTAAAGAGGCCGAGCAGTTGCTTGCGCGGCTAAAGGCGTTGTATGAGCGCTGGGCGCCAAGCCTGGACGCGGCCCTGGCGCCCCTGGCACCCATCACGCCTCACAAGGCCCTGGCCGCTTTGGCTGCCGCCCACGAGTGGCTATTAGATCCGCTTACGCTGGATAACCTGTTACGGGCCGACCAGCACACGGGCCCTGGCCAGGGTGCTTCAAATCGCAGGCCGTACTGGCTGCGCCTGGCCTCCGCTGAAGACAAGCATGTGTTAGCAGCGCTTGATGAGCAGTTGCAGGGCATGGAAGCAGCACTTGCCCGGGCCAGCGAGGGGCTTAATGACTTCGAATATTTCGTTGAGTTACAACTGGCTGAGTATGTTCGGCAACAGACCGGATTATCCATCGACCCTACTCAGGTGACAGTTGCCACTACCTATAAAGGCGCGGAGGGTGAGGATAGCTTTGTCGAGACGTTACCGAAGTTGCTATCCAGAGGGCCCTATGTGCCGGAAGGGGACGTACAACGCTGGATAGTAGCAGCGCCTGAAGAATTGGCTCCTGACGCCATCGATTGGCTTGGCCTGCTGAAGTGGTTCGATGCCCGAGTGTTCTACTTGAACAGGATCAACCCGTTCTACCAGCGCGCGGACACGCTTGCGCTTAGTTACGATACGTTAGATACACAGCTGTTACGCAGTGCATTCGTGGCGCAGCTACAGGGGCATATGAGCGGTGATAGTTACAAGGCTGTACGCCAGGCTCGAGAATCACCAAGGCCGGGGCCGGATCAACCCTCCTTGACAGGGCTCGCCCTACCTGGAATAGGTGGCTTGGCACTGCTGTTGTTCGTCAACCCTAACCCGAGTGCACTCCGGCCTTTTATTCTTTATGCGCCAGGCAAATACGATGGCCAAGAGTGGGTAGAGTTGCCTAGCCTGCGGGCGGTCACCCAGGAAATAGGCGGTTGGGTTGCCAGCAAGCAAGGGCGTTCGTACTTGCTAGGTTGCCTGCCCAGCACGCGACGCGAACGCGCTGAGCGCTACCTTGAAGACATGTTCCTCAAGCCGGCGCAGTGGCCGGCTTCGCTGGACTTTCGCGATAAGCCGATTCGATACAGCGAAGCGCTGTTCGGCTTGGTGGCATTTCAGCACGCGACTCACCGGGAACTGGTGGATCGAGCGATTGCCCCTCGTTGGTATATCAGAGTCCCTCTTGAGCAGCGCGCGGCGTTGAACTCGATAAATGAGCGGCTCAATTTGCTACAGCGCCGTGCGGATCAAACCGCGCTGAACCCCGAACCCTTTTTTGAATTCGCCAAACGCAAGGTTCAGGCAGATACGGCAGCCTACTTCGTGGAGAAGGGCATAGAAGGCCCGGTGGACCCAGAAACTGTTATTTTCAAATTCACCGATGCCTCGTTTTCCATAACCCAGCCAATTGAGCAAACAGTGACGCTGCTTGAGTTGGCGGTTACCGGCTATAAGGATAATGGCGGCCTGGACAACCCATTGATGCCGGTGTATTCGACCGTGCAGCAGGACCTCAAGGGCGCTCGCGCCGCTGACTTGGCGCGCTACATACGAAGCGCTTACCTGGGTGAGAAATACGAGCGGATGGTACGGGCGGAGTACCTGGGCGCGGGTGCCCCGTGGCGAGAGCAATGGTTTGCCCAACTTACTGCTCTAACGTTACGCCGCGATACCTATGCGGGCTACCTCAAAAAGCAGCTGAGCGAGTCACAACAGCGCGTCATCACTGCTGCCATCGAACGCTTGGAGGCCCGTGATGCAAGCATCGCCGTGTTCTATCGGGCTACCGTCAATGGCCAATCTTTGGGCGGCATCTATGTAGTACGGCTGCCAGACCAGGGGTTCAAGCAGGCGCTGCTCTACACCCCTCAGGCACCAGACGGCTATGTGTTCAGACCCTATGAACACGCCTTCGTCCAGGGTTTGAGCGTGGACATGCAGCTGTATTATCAACAGCGCGCACGCCTAGCCGCTTCTGACGGGGTGGCCGCGCGCCTGACGGCAATCGGCCTGGGCCGTGCGAAAGGCGATGGGGCAGGCTCTGGCGAACCTGTTACCGACCTGCGGGCGGAGTACAGGGTAGCGCTCGAAGACATGCTGGCCAATGTCGACCGCCTGACCAAAAGCCGTCGCGAGGTGATTATCGATGCGGTAACCACGGGAGTGAGCTTCGCTACCCTTTTGATTGGCGTGGCGTTTCCTCCCGTAGGCTTTGTGCTTGACCTTATCGTGCTTGGCGTTGACATCAGCCGGGGGTACAGCGCTTATCAGGAGGGTGACGAAGCAGGGGCGGCCGGCTTTTTTGGCGGGGCGCTTGTCTCTGCGTTATTCTTGGCGATACCGATAGGCTTCCACCATTTCAATAAAATAACGAGCACGGCGAAAGCGTCTGTGCGTTCCGCGCCGGGCCTTTACCGGGGCGCCGCTCACCGACAGCCGATCGGCCCTGGCCGCGGACTACGCGGCGGCATTGACTCGCTTGATGTGCGCCAGGCGCTCAAGCACGCCCCTGTAGGGCTTGAGCCTGTCACCGAACTTGGCCTTACCGCGGGCCTTTATCGACAGCGAGCCAATGTCAGCAGGCCCCAGGACAGGTACTTCATCAAGCAGGATGACCGGTACTTCGAGGTGCAGGTCGATGAAGCGGCCGGTACACTGCGGCTCGTCGATGCCCGCCACCCCATGGCCAACTACAAAATGCCGGTGTATCGCGCCCCTGAGGGCCATTGGACATTCAACCCCGCCACTGGCCTGCGCGGAGGCCGGGCGCCCATTTATCTGGGCGCACTGGATGACATTGCCGACGTGTTCCCCAGCGGCGTCACCTTGAAGCCCAACCGCGTTGCCTTGCCCGGGGAGGGGGTAATCAGCGCCTATCACCCAGCCAAGGCTGACAACTACCTGATTGGTATCGAAACCCAGGATTCTGTGGTGACCACCTTATATAACCCTGCCACGGGTAAAGGCGCTGTGCTCAATATCGACCATGGCATCGAAGCCCCTATCACTGACGCAATCGGTAACGTGCTCAAGGCATTGGGGCCGGTAGAACCCGCCAAGCCCATCCAGGCCACGTTGCATGGCGGTGACTGGCTTGTGTTGCCGGGGGATATTCTCAAACAAGTGAAGCATGCGCTTGGCTTACACGCTGTGCTACCACGCTTGGAGGTTTCCTTGGCAAGAGATGGCCTAGGCGGGTCTTGGGGCAAACTACTGGACGTGAAAACAGGGGCGAGCCTGATGTGGCGCTTCTCCATCACCGGACGCAAAACCTTCTATGACCGATATAGAGAGTATCCAGCGCTCGGTGACGAGCAGTTGCGTACCCGCTCGAAACGGTTCTGGAATCGCTTAAGAGAGCGGCGCTGGACTCAACAGGGTGACCAGATGTATTGGAACGAATGGCGTGGCGTGGATACCGAGAAGGGGCGTGAGCTGGCAGCCATTCCCATACACGCGGTAGACGACTGAAGCGCTAACGCCGCATGCCGGGGTAACCTGGCATGCGGCGGGCGGTATTATCGGGCTTTTTCTTCGGCCAGCTTGTGTTCCAGGTAGTGGATGTTAACCCCACCTTTACAGAAGCCTGGGTCCCGAGTGAGGTCCCGGTGTAACGGAATGTTGGTCTTGATGCCGTCTACCACGATTTCATCCAGGGCATTGCGCATGCGAGCCATGGCTTCGTCCCGGTCCTTCCCGTAGGTAATCAGCTTGCCGATCAATGAATCGTAGTTCGGTGGTACGGCATAGCCGCTGTACAGGTGCGAATCCACCCGTACGCCGTTCCCGCCCGGGGCATGGAAGTGCTTGACCGTGCCAGGGCTAGGAATGAAGGTACGCGGATCTTCGGCGTTGATTCGGCATTCCAGGGAATGGCCGCGAATCACCACGTCGTCCTGGGTGAACGACAGCTTGTTGCCAGCGGCAATGCTGAGCATTTCCTTGACGATGTCGATGCCAGTGACCATCTCGGACACCGGATGCTCTACCTGTACCCGGGTATTCATTTCGATAAAGTAGAAACGCCCGTCTTCGTACAGGAACTCGAAGGTACCCGCCCCGCGATAGCCAATCTCAATACAGGCTTTTACGCAGCGAGCCAGTACTTCCTCGCGGGCCGCTTCGTCGATACCCGGTGCTGGCGCTTCTTCCAAGACCTTCTGGTGGCGACGTTGCAGTGAGCAGTCGCGATCGCCCAAGTGTACGGCCTGGCCTTGACCATCGGACAATACCTGCACTTCCACGTGACGTGGATTGGTCAGGAATTTTTCCAGGTAGACCATGGGGTTGCCAAACGCTGTGCCAGCCTCGTTGCGCGTAAGCTTGGCCGAAGCGATCAGGTCTTCTTCCTTGTGCACCACACGCATGCCGCGGCCACCACCGCCACCGGCAGCCTTGATGATCACCGGATAGCCGACTTCACGGCCAATGCGCAGTGCTTCTTCTTCGTCTTCAGGCAAGGGGCCATCTGAGCCCGGCACGGTAGGAACGCCCGCGCGCTTCATGGCGTCTTTGGCCGATACCTTGTCGCCCATCAGTCGGATGGTATCGGCCTTGGGGCCAATGAAGGCGAAGCCGGACTTTTCTACCTGTTCGGCGAAGTCGGCGTTTTCAGCCAAAAAGCCATAGCCTGGGTGAATGGCGGTCGCGCCGGTCACTTCGGCGGCGGCGATGATCGCCGGAATATGCAGGTAGGATTTGGTCGCTGGGCCCGGGCCGATGCATACGGATTCGTCAGCCAAGCCCAGGTGCATCAGCTCACGGTCGGCGGTGGAGTACACCGCGACGGTTTTGATGCCCAGTTCCTTGCAGGCGCGCAAGATACGAAGGGCTATCTCGCCGCGGTTGGCGATCAGAACTTTTTCCAACATCGCAGGCTCTCCGCGGTTCAAACGATGGTGAACAGCGGTTGGTCGAATTCAACCGGCTGCCCGTCTTCCACCAGGATGGACTCAATGACGCCACTGACTTCCGCTTCGATGTGGTTCATCATTTTCATGGCTTCGACAATGCACAAGGTGTCGCCTTTCTTCACGGTTTGCCCCACTTCGGCGAAGTTTGGCGAGGCCGGCGATGGCTTGCGGTAGAAAGTACCGACCATTGGCGAGCGAGCCACGCTACCGTTGAGCTTGGCTACGGCAGGCGCGGCCTCGGCGGCAGGCGCGGCAGCGGCAGCCGGCGCGGGCGCTTGGGCCATCGGCGGCGCGGCGTAGAACTGCTGAGCCGGGGCTTTGCTATGGCGGCTGATCCGTACGGATTCTTCGCCTTCTTTGATTTCCAGCTCGTCGATGCCGGATTCTTCCAGCAGCTCGATCAGTTTTTTGACTTTACGAATATCCATGAACTTCAACTCCCGCATGGGTCAGGGGTTTTAAAGGCAAAAGGGTTCAGGTAACCCTGAATGGCCTGGCAGCCCGGTCGGTCGACATCGGCACTGTTGGCCGCGAGCGCACTGGCAGGTGTGGTACCCGCCAGGGCTGATACGTATGTCCTTGAGCGCGCGCCGCTAGATAGCGCGTCAGGGTGTGGGATGCTCACCAGGCGCGCCGCGTCACGTAAAAACGCAAGGACAGCGAGAGCAATGGGTGATACATCACAGAGGTTCTCAGCAAAATCGGCATCGGTGGACCCTTTTAATGCTTCTTGTAGGCGGGTGCGGGGCCGACTATGCCCAAATGTAGGCGGTATGTCCAGTTTGCCGACGCTGTCGGCACGTTTGCCGAGAATCCCGGCATTTATTTGACCAGCAGTTTGCAGCCGGTCATGTGCCAAGGCTTTGGGCAAAAAGCCTTATTCAGGTACTTTGGCCAAAAAGCCTTTCAGGTCTACTTCCCCTACCACGCGGGCGTTCAGCACTTCGCTGCCATCGGCCTTGAAGAACTGAAGGATGGGCGGGCCGAACAGCCCGTATTGATCGAGCAAAGCGCGCTGGGCTTCGGTGCTGGCGGTGATATCGAATCGAAGCTTACGGTGATTGGCCAGCTTGGCCTGTACCCCGGGCTGGTTCAGTACTTCGCGTTCGATCACTTTGCAACTGATGCACCAGTCGGCATACCAGTCCACTATCACCGGGCTGCCGGCCGCAGCTGCCGCCGCCAAGGCTTGCCGTAGCTCAGGGACCTGACTGATGGTCTGCCACTCGCTGGGGGTGGAGGGGGTTGCTGCTTGGCTGGGGCCGGCAGCTAGGGTGACAGGTTGCAAGGGGTTGCCATTGCCGCTAAAGGCACCTGCCCAACAGGCCAGGCCGTAGCAGAAACAGAGCAAACCCAGCGATTGCCGTAAGCGCGCGCCTGTCACCTTGGTGGATGAAAGGTCCAAGGCACCGAGGAATAGCCCAACGCCCACGGCCAACAGCCCAATAAGGATAAGGGTGACAGGCCCCGGCAACACTCGGCTCAGCAATCCAATAGCCAGCCCTAGCAGCAATACCCCGATGGCGTTCTTGACCGTTACCAGCCAAGGGCCACTCTTGGGTAGCCAGGCCGCGCCTCCCGCGCCGATCAGCACCAGAGGCGCGCCCATGCCCAAGCCAAGGGCTAGAAGTTTGAGGCCGCCGCCCAGGGCATCGCCGCTGGCGCTGATATAAAGCAGCGCGCCGGCCAAGGGTGCGGACACACAAGGCGAGACCAGCAGGCTAGACAATACCCCCAAGGCAGCGGCGCCTAGCAGCGAACCCCCTTGGGTACGCCCGGCCACGCTATCGAGCCAGTCGTTCAACCGACGCGGCAGCTTGAGTTCGAACGCACCGAACATGGCCAGCGCGAATAGCCCAAAGAACAGCGAGAAGGGCACCAGTACCCAGGCCGATTGCAAACGCGCCTGTAGGTTGAGGCTGGCGCCGAACACGCCCATCAAGGCGCCCAGCACTGCGAAGCAGGCGGCCATTGGAAGGGCATAAGCCAGTGACAGGCTCAGGCCCCTAAGCCCACCGACCTGGCCGCGCAGAACTACACCCGACAGGATAGGCAGCATTGGCAGCACGCAGGGGGTGAAGGTCAGGCCAAGGCCGGCGAGGAAAAACAACGCCAATTCACGCCACGACCAGCCCTCGGGCGCCGTTGTGCTGGCCGGTAGCGTGGCCGGGGCGCCAGCGATGGCCGGTATGCTCAGGCGCTGGGTTTCAGGAGGGTAGCATAAGCCTTTGTCGGCGCAGCCCTGATAGGTGACCACCAAGGTAAAGGCTTGGTTGGCCGAAGCGGGGCGAGGAAGCGCCACATCCACTACATTGTGATACACCTCTACATCACCGAAGTACTCATCGTGTTTGTGTTGGCCTTCGGGCAACTGCGGCGGGCCCAGTGTGATGTCGCCAGGGTCGGTTTTGAACTGCAACCGATGCCGGTAGAGGTAGTAGCCTTCAGCGGCCACGAACCGCACGCCAATGGTGCCCTGCGCAGCGTCTACCTGGCTCAGCTGGAACGCCTCGCGAACAGGCAGGAACCCTTCACCGCCCACTGACGATCCGCCCAACACGGCGCTGGGGCGTTGGCCTAGCAAGTCGGCATGGGTTGGCAGGGCAATCAGCAGCAGTAACGCGAACAACAGGCGGATCATGGGCGGCTCGGTCGGGTGGGAGACAAGCATCATAACCAAGCCAGCCTCTGGTACCGAACCGTCATTGTCACTAAATCAGAAAAATCCAGCCGGGTTGCCCTCCAGCCGCTGATTGCCCTGACGAAGGTCAAGGGGCCGCGGGATTGCTCGAGCCACGCTTGAGCAAGGGTACTTAAGGTTAGGCTCCCCCGTCTGAGGATGGGTATTCTCTACTACCGGCCTTATCTTATAGTGCAGGGTGTGCCCCCACCGCCTTGCCAGCCGGTGGTAGCTCGCGCTTGGCACCATGACGTGCCGACGCGGTCGAACCGATCACCTGCAAGTACGAAAGGACCACCCAATGCTCGACTGGAAGAAACGTACAGACACCCCCGAATCGCCTCCAGGGGCCTCTGCAGGTACCCGAGCCGAGCCGTCCTCGCGAGGCTATTGGAAAAGCCTGTTCCTTAGCCGCGCGCTGTTGACCGTGCTAGGCCTCTATTTGCTGGTGGTGCTGGTGCTAGGGATTTACTGGAGCCGCGAACCGGACCTGTTTTCGGTCCAGCAAACGGCTCAAAGTGCGATTCAGCGCGAGAATCGCCAGATGGTCGTAGGTTTTACCACGGTCGAAACCTTGAAGCAGGTCGCCAGCACCTTGATGAACAAGCCGGGTGGTTACCTTTCAAACGACCGCCTGCCACCGGGCGTATGGCTGGATAACATGCCCAGTTGGGAATACGGCGTATTGGTGCAGGTGCGTGACCTGAGCCGCGCGCTGCGTAAGGATTTTGCCCGCTCCCAATCCCAGTCCACTGAAGACGGAGACCTGGCCAAGGCCGAACCGCGCTTTAACTTCGACAATAAGAGCTGGGTGCTGCCTTCGAGCGAGTCGGAGTTCCAGGAAGGGCTCAAGTCCTTGAATAACTTCCAGCGTCGGCTGACCGACCCTAGCCCTAACGCGTTCTTCTATGCCCGCGCCGATAACCTGAACAACTGGTTGGGGGATGTTTCTACCCGCCTGGGCTCATTGTCTCAGCGGTTGTCTGCAAGCGTTGGCCGGGTAAAACTCGATACCAAGGTAAAGGTAGAAACCCTAGCCCCGGGCACCGCGCCGCAACTTGAAGAGCAGTTCGTGGAAACCCCATGGATGCAAATCGATAACGTATTCTATGAAGCTCGCGGTGAAGCCTGGGCCCTGTCGCATCTGCTGCGCGCCATCGAAGTGGACTTCGCCGACGTGCTGGCGAAGAAAAACGCTACCGTAAGCGTGCGCCAGATCATTCGTGAGCTTGAGGCCTCTCAGGAGCCGTTGTGGAGCCCAGTCGTGCTCAACGGTAGTGGCTTCGGGATCTTCGCCAACCATTCGTTGGTCATGGCCAATTACATCTCCCGCGCCAACGCCGCTGTGCTGGACCTGCGTCAGTTACTGTCCCAAGGATGAGTACAGGTGGCTTGATCGGGGCTCAGGAGGCTGCGCATCGCGAGGCCTCGGACCAGGAGCTGATCGCTTGGGTTGATGAGCAGGACCGCTTGCTGGGCGAGCTACCCCGCGCTCAATTACGCGAGCGTGGGCTTATCGGCCGAGGCACGTTCATCGTGCTGTTCGATAGCCAAGGCCGCCTGTGCGCGCAGCAGCGTACCCTCAGCAAGGCGGTATACCCAGGCTACTGGGACGCGGCAGCTGGGGGTATGGTCCAGGCCCATGAAACCTATACGTTGTCAGCCGAACGGGAACTGGGCGAAGAGCTGGGCGTAACGGGTGTACCCTTGCGCGAACATGGCCGGTTCTTCTTCGAGGCCCCAGGAAACCGGCTGTGGTGCGCGGTGTTTTCCGCCGTATGGGACGGGCCCTTGAAACCGCAGCCGGAGGAAATCAGCCAAGTGTGCTTTGTTCACCCACAGGCATTGATTGCCCGTATAAGAAATGAGCCCTGGTGCCCCGACTCTATCGAGGCCTTGCGGCGTTATTTCCCTCACATGCTGCCTGGCGAGGCAAGCGCCTAGGTCAAGGCCGCATGAATTTTATAAATTGCCCAGTCCTGGCCCTTAGCACAGGGCACTTTTGCCGTTAAACTGCGCGACCTTTTCAATCCCGTGCCGAGGATTGCCGATGGCCAAAAAAGCCTCCTCCTTCGCCTCCTTGGGTGGCTTGGTGTACTCCACCGACAGTGGTCGGCATTGCCCCGATTGCGGCAAGCCGGTTGGCGAGTGCGTGTGTGCTCAAGCCGCTCTGCCTCAAGGAGATGGTATCGCTCGGGTGCGTCGCGAGAGCAAAGGCCGTGGTGGCAAGACCGTAACCACGGTCACGGGGGTTCCATTGACTTTGGAGGCGCTCAAGGCCTTGGCGACCGACCTCAAACGGCGCTGTGGTACGGGAGGCGCGGTCAAGGATGGGGTCATCGAGATTCAGGGTGACCACGTAGAGCTGCTGTTGGCCGAACTGACCCGCCTGGGCCACAAGGCGAAGAAGTCTGGCGGCTAGCCCGGCCACGCCCTGCACCAGAGGGCTTGTATAAAGCCTAAACTCGGCGCCTTGTCTGGGGTCTATCCCGCAGGCACCGCTATCACTTTCTTCCCACCTGCCGGCACCCTTCACCTGCCGGCCTGGATCTATCACAGGGGACCTCGATGTCCGTAAGACGCACTCGCAAAGACGATGGCAGCCAATGGACCGTTGCGGACAGCCGTAGCGTTTACGGGATCAGGCATTGGGGCGCTGGCTACTTCGCCATCAATGAACAAGGGCGCGTGGAAGTACGACCCAACGGGCCGGACAGCCCGGCCATCGACCTGTTCGAGCAAGTACAGCAACTGCGCAAGAGCGGGCTGTCGTTGCCGCTGCTGGTACGCTTTCCGGATATTCTCCAGCACCGCGTACGCCAACTGACCGGTGCCTTCGATGCCAATATCGCGCGCCTTGAATACCAGAGCAGCTACACCGCGCTCTACCCGATCAAGGTCAACCAGCAGGAAGCAGTGGTGGAGAACATCATTGCTACCCAGGATGTGTCCATTGGGCTGGAGGCGGGCTCAAAGCCTGAGCTGATGGCCGTGCTGGCCCTGGCCCCCAAGGGTGGCACCATCGTCTGCAACGGCTACAAGGACCGGGAATTCATCCGCTTGGCTCTGATCGGGCAGAAGCTGGGCCACAACGTGTTTATCGTGATCGAGAAGGAATCCGAGGTTCAGCTTGTGATCGAGGAGGCGGCCGAAATCAAGGTCAAGCCACAGATCGGCCTGCGTGTACGCTTGTCTTCCTTGGCTTCCAGTAAGTGGGCCGACACCGGTGGTGAGAAATCCAAATTCGGTTTGTCCGCGGCGCAGTTGATCTCCGTTGTAGAGCGCTTCCGCGAGGCTGGGCTGGAGCAGGGCATTCGCCTGCTGCACTTCCATATGGGCTCGCAGATCGCCAACCTGGCTGACTACCAGCACGGCTTCAAGGAAGCCATCCGCTATTACGGCGAGCTACGCAACCTGGGCCTGCCGGTGGACCACATTGATGTAGGCGGCGGCCTTGGCGTGGACTACGACGGCACCCATTCGCGCAATGCCAGTTCCATCAACTACGACATGGACGATTACGCCGGTGTGGTGGTGGGCATGCTCAAAGAGTTTTGCAACGAGCAGGCGCTGCCGCACCCGCATATCTTCTCGGAAAGCGGTCGCTCCCTGACCGCGCACCACGCCATGCTAGTGATGCAGGTCACCGACGTGGAGCGCCATAACGACGCAACCCCAGAGCTGCCGGATTACGACAGCCTGCCGGAAACCGTTCAGTGGCTGGCCGACCTGTTGGGCCCAACGGACCCGGAAATGGTCACCGAGATCTACTGGCGCGCCACGCACTATATCGGTGATATCGCTGCCCAGTACGCCGATGGCAAGGTGACCCTGGCCCAGAAGGCCTTGGCCGAGCAATGCTACTTTGCCGTATGCCGCAAGCTGCACAACCTGCTTAAGGCGCGTCAGCGTAGCCACCGGGCAATCCTTGATGAACTCAATGACAAGCTGGCCGACAAGTACATTTGCAACTTCTCGGTTTTCCAGAGCCTGCCTGATACTTGGGCCATTGGCCAGGTGCTGCCAATCTTGCCATTGCATCGTTTGGATGAAGAGCCGGTGCGTCGTGCTGTACTGCAAGACCTTACCTGCGACTCCGATGGCAAGATCAAGCAGTACGTGGACGAGCAGAGTATCGAGACCAGCTTGCCGGTGCACCCGGTCAACAAGGATGAAGACTACATGCTGGGTGTGTTCCTGGTAGGTGCCTACCAAGAAATCCTTGGGGACATGCACAACCTGTTCGGTGATACCGACTCGGTGAACATCTACCAAACCGCCAACGGCAGCGTGTACCACGCGGGTATCGAAACCCACGACACCATCGAGGACATGCTGCGCTATGTGCATCTGTCGCCTGAAGAGCTGATGACCCACTACCGTGACAAGGTGGCCAGCGCCAAGATCAGCGTGCGTGAACGTACCACCTTCCTGGATGCGCTGCGCCTGGGCTTGACCCGCTCGTCCTACCTGTCTTCCTGAGGCAGCCAGCGGTCTTGGTGGGCCAGATAAAGGGCAATGGCGCCTAGCGTGATTGCCCTGGCCGCCATGAACCATAGGAAACTTAGCCAGAGGCCTGGGTTGCCCCAGCTCTGGGTCAACCAAGCCACGGGTGCCGCCAGCGCCAGGCTGGCCAGCATGCCATTGCGCATCTCTCGGGCCCGGGTAGCGCCGATAAACAGCCCGTCCAATAAGTAGCTTCCCACTGCCACCAGCGGCAGTATCGCTAAATAAGGCAAAAAGCGCGCGGCGGTGTCGTGCACGCTGGGAATATCCGTTTGTAGCCGGATGAACATCTGGCCAAAGGTGCCAAAGAACACCACGAAACCCAGGCTGGCCAGCAACGACCAGCCCGCGGCGACAACCATGGAGCGGCGCAGCGCAAGCCGGTCCCTGGCGCCGATATCGTGGCCGCATAGAGCCTCTACGGCATGGGCCAGGCCATCCAAGGCATGGGCGGTCAGCAGTAGCCCATTGAGTAGCAGCGCGTTGGCGGCCACGGTGGCATCGCCCAGCCGTGCCCCTTGCACCGTAATAAGAAAGAACACGGCCTGTAACGCTAGGCTACGGATAAAAATATCTCGGTTGACCGTCAGCAGTGGTGCCCAATTGGCCCATGTGCGTAAACGCTGCCAGGGTATTTGCCCTGTATGGGCTTTAAGCGCAGGGCCTACCATCACGAGCCCCAAGGCCAAGCCACACCACTCCGCCATTACTGACGCCCAGGCCGAACCTTTTACGCCCCAACCCAGGCCTAGCACCAGCGTCAGGTTCAGGGCAATGTTCAGCGCATTGGTAACCAGCAACATGGCAAGGGGCGCGCGGGCGTTTTGTGTACCTAGAAACCAACCCACCAGGGCGAAACCGCCGAGGGTAGCAGGTAGCGCCAGCAGCCTGATGTGAAAGAACGCCAAGGTGCTGTCCGCCAAGGCGGCCGAAGGTTGCATCCAGTGCAGGGCCAAACGGCTCAGGGGCAAGGCGAGCACACCCAGCAGGAGCGAGAAGCCTGCCGCCAGTAGCAGCCCCTGGGCCAGTACCTGGCGTAATCCGTCTCCGTCCCCGCGGCCCACGGCTTGCGCGGCGAAACCCGTGGCGCCCATGCGCAGAAAGCCCAGCGCCCAGGCAAGCAGGCTGAACAAGCTGGCGCCGACGGCCACCGCGCCCAGCTGGTGCGCGTGAGGCAAATGACCGATGACGGCGCTGTCTACCAGCGCCACCAAGGGCACCGAGAGATTGGACAGAATCATGGGAGCGGCCAGGGCCCAGACCCGGCGGTGGGTCGGCCGATGCTGCCAGTCTTGTAGAAGTGAGGTCATGGAAAAGCCGGCGTGGCGCACGAGTGGGAAAGGGCGCCACCCTAGCTCAAAGCTCAGGTCAGGGTCAGGGTCAGGGTCAGTGCATGATCCAGCTAAGCAGCCAGAGGCCCAGCAAGGTCCAGATGATGCCCAGTACAATACTTGCCCGCATAAAGGCACGGACTGCCGCATAAAGCAGGGCCAGGCCGATCACCAGCGCAATGATGCTGATCAGGGAGGTATCCATCCCTAAGGTACGGGAGAGCCCTTCGATAAAATTACCGCCCGCATGGGTCAGGGCACCAAAGATGCCGCTCAAGCCGTCCACAATAAAGCGGATGACCGCGCCGATCGCCTGGCCAAGCCATTCGAAAAAACCGTCTACCTGCATGGTGTGATTCCAGTGGCCGGCGTGCGCCGGGTTCGTGGCATTGGTCACTCAAGGCCGGTAGTGGTTCCCGTACCGCTTGGTTTTCCTCTCGGCCAGGTGAATCAGCGCACCCAGGTGAGCGCCGCCATAAAACCCATTAACAGAAAAGGCGCCAGGGGAGGGGCGATGGCTGGGTCGGGTGCCAGGTTGGCCAGGCGTTCACGGTGTTTACGGTTGAGTTGGCGCCATACCCGTTGACCCATCATCAGCCACGCCAGGGCTACCACCAGAGCAGTTATGGAGGTACCTAGCCAGTGCAGGGGATCAGTGGCCAAGGCCAGGGTGCCAAGCAGCTTTACTTCGGTTTCGGTAAGCCTGCCCAGCCAGTAGGCCGGGAGGGTAATTGCCATGCTTAGCGCCAGGGCGAGGGCGCCTTCACTAGCGGGTGCGCCTAACCAGGTGTGCCCGGTGGTGAACAGGTACCACAAGGCAAAGCAGCCACCACCCAGGGTAAGCGCGTCAGCGATGTGTCGCTGGCGCAGGTGTTGTTCGGCACAGCAGGCAAACCAGATCAACAATACAAGGCCATGCATCGCTAGAGCTTCCTTTTTAGCGCTACTACTAGACCGCCCTTCCGAGGGTGTGGCCAGCCGCTGGTTTGGCTGCACCGAAGCCTGGCGCGGTGGCCGATTCGCTGGCGGCGCCAGCGCTTAGAGGGTAGTGCAGCCCTGAACTGCAAAATCGTCAAGGCCGCCTGGCGTTTTAGGCTAGCGCGGTGGGTAGTGCTGCAACAGGCTGTTAACGGTGCGGCGCAGTTTGTCTGCCCGCTGTGCCGGGCCCGCGCCGTCGTCGGTCATGATCTGCTCCTGGCTCGCACGCCACACCAGCTTGCCGTCGTGGCCGTCGAGCAGGTCCAGTTGCAGGGTACCTACCCGGTAATCGATGCTGCGGGTTTCGTTCCAGCCTGGGCTCATCCAAGGCCCGCCCCAGCCAGCGCCCCAAGGGCCGTTATAGCGGGTGGTGATTTGCTCCTGGCGGTTGTCCACGATCAGCCAGGCGCGCACCCTGAGGTCTGGCGCAGCATTACCGGCCGGCCGCAGACCACGCTGCTCCAGTTGTTCGGCTACTGCTTCGCGCACGCGCTGTTCGGTCAGGTCGCTGTGGATGCGGGGGTCATCGGGGCGGTATTGCAGGGCAGGCTCCTGCCATGCCCAACTGCGGTATTTGGCAAAGTCTCGGGCGGTATCGAAATCTTGGTTGACCCGGTCACTTTGGCAACCGCTCAGGGCCAACGTTAATACACAGCAAAGCCAAGGCAGGGCACGCATGGAAACCTCACAATGTCACTGGGGTGGATAGGTAGATAACGCCTTGCTCACGGCGGTGCGCAGCGCATCGAGGCGCTCACCCTGGCTGCCTTGGGCCGAGGCATCGATCGAAGCGTTCCATACCTCTTGCCCGCTGCTGGCCTCCAACAGATGCAGCTGGACCACCAACACCTGAACTTCATAGGTACGCACTACCGGTGCGCTACCGTAATTGCCATAGCCGCCATAAGGGCCGTAGGGCCGATAGCCTGGGCCATAGTAGCCGCCGTAGCCTTCCTGTACCTGCCGTAGACGCCGCTCCTGACGCAATTCCACGGCTATGTTCAGGTCCGCCGGGCCGGTACGGGCAGGGCGCAGCCCCCGTTGGTCCAGGCCGGTGCTCACCGCTTCGGCGATTTGTTCCGGGGTAGCCCAGGTGGTGCTGGGTGGCAAGCGGTTATTGGCCCAGGCCCAGCTGCGATAGCGGCCATAGTCACGCGGTGCCGCGGGGTAGGCACTGGGGTCCAGCGGCAGCCCGGCGGCGGGGGGCGCCGCGGGTAAAGGCAGGCTGCTGGCCACATAGGGGTTCGACCCCTGGCAGGCCCCGAGGCCCACGCAGCACAATACCAGGGCAAGGCGGTAATTCATGGTGATCCCTCCCGAGCCTGCGGCCGCTTTAGCAGGGCCGGCATAGCCAGTGCAAGTAACGCCCTAGCCCGGCGAAGGCTGGGTGGCGGCGGTAGTGAAGTTCCATGGCCAGCAAATCGACGCTGTCAGCCTTGGCTTGAAACTCCATGGGCATATAGTCGTGGAATACTCGCACGCCACTGCGGCTTTCGACCCGCCACGCCTGGGCGAGTTGCGCCTCTAGCTCTCGTGGGTCCAAGGGGGTTTGCGGGGTAAGGCTTTGCTTTTCACCGGCCAGGCTTTCACCCTTGAGCTTGCGGAAGTGGCCCTTGAGCAAGTTGCGGTAAACCAAAGCGTCGCGATTGTAAAACGCCAATGACAGCCACCCGCCCGGTGCTACCCATTTGCCCAGGGCAGGGAAAATCGCGCTCGGGTCCGCCAGCCATTCCAGCACCGCATGGCATACCACCACATCATAGGTTGTGTCACCCAGTTGCTCGACCAGGGTTTGCCAGGAGGCCTGGATGAAGGTGCCTTCCAACCCCGCCTCGGCGAAGCGCTCGCGGGCCGCTGCCAGCATCGGTTCGGCCGGCTCGGCGAGGGTTACATCATGGCCCTGGGCAGCGAGCCAGGCCCCCATATGGCCCAGCCCCGCGCCAACGTCCAATACTCTTAGAGGCCGTTGCGGCAGTGTTTCGCTCAGGTCGGCCTGCAGCACCGCCAGGCGAATCGCCCCCTTGGCGCCGCCGTAGATTTTATTGGCGAAGCGGGCGGCCAGGGCGTCGAAATGGCGGTCTTTCATTGAGCGAACCGCCGTTCGTTATCGGCCAGCTTGGCGCTGACCACCTGGTTCATGTCCAGGCCCAGTTCGCCGCATAGCAATAGCAGGTACAACACCACGTCGCCTATTTCCTCACCGGCATGGGCTAGCTGCTCGGGGGGCAAGGCCTGGGACTGGGCTTCGCTGAGCCATTGGAAGATTTCCACCAGCTCGGCCATTTCCACACTGGCGGCCATGGCTAGGTTCTTGGGGCTGTGGTATTGCCTCCACTGGTTGGCGTCGCGGATACGGTGCATCCGCGCGGTGAGGTCTTGCAGGTTCATAAGGCTCTCCTAAAGCTTATAGCTTCAGCGCCTAAAGCTTGCGAATCAAGTGTGCAACACCGCCGCGGCGGACGATACCACCAGCACGACGGCCAGCACGCGGTTCAGCCAGCGTAATCGCACAGGGCTGCCAAGCCAGCGAGCGGCGCCCCGGCCCAGTACGGCCCAGGCGCCCAAGCAGGGCAGCGAGACTAAAAAGAACGCCACGCAGAGCGCATTCAAATCCTGGCCTTGGGCGGTAAACACGCCGATCACCGCCATAGCCATCAGCCAGCACTTGGGATTGACCCATTGCAATAAGGCCGCGCCCACCAAGCCCATTTCTGGCTTTTCCGTTGCAGCCCCAGCCGTTATGGCTGATACCGGGGCGCTGAAGATGCGCCAGGCTAGCCACAGCATCCAACACAGCCCCAGGCCAGTGACCATAGGCTTTACCCCCGGCAACAGCAATAGGCCACTGGCCCCGGTACCGGCCACCCACACCAAGGACGCGGCCCCGGCACCGGCCCCCAGGATGATAGGCAGGCATGGCCGCCAACCGCGCCGGGCGCTGGTACTGAGCACGATCAGATTGGTGGGGCCCGGGGTAATGGAGGCGACGAAGGCGAACAGAATGAAAGCAAGCATGGCACAACCCTAAGTGGAAACCAGGGATTACTGTGCAGTGTGGCTGGGGTAAGGTCTTGAACGCTTGTTCAGCGCCGAGTGTTTGTACCTGTCTGCCGCTGATAGGCCCCAGGGCTGATGCCATAGGCACGCATGAACCAACGGCCCAAGTGGCTTTGATCAGAAAAGCCCAAGCGGCTGGCGACCTCCACAGGCTGCGTGCCTGCCGCCAGCAGCCGACGGGCACGGCTTAGGCGCAGTTGGATCAGCCAGGCATGGGGGGCAAGGCCGTAGGCCGCCTTGAATGCCCGGGTCAGGCGAAAGCGGTCCGTACCGCATGCCTGGGCAAGGGCGTTTAGGCTGATGTCCTGCTCATGGTGCGCCATCAGGTAATCCCGGGCACGCCGAGCCAGTGCTGGCGCGCGTGGGTCCACGGCCAGCGGCCTATGCCAACGTAAATAGCCTGCCAGGCGCTCCAGCAGTGTATCCAGCGCCACGTCCTGCACCATACGTACATCCTGTTGATGCAGGGCATTGAAGGCAAACAGGGTAGCCTGGGCCAGCCGAGGGTCGTCGTTAAGTACCTGGCCGATTCCAGGCAAGCCGCCATTGAAGGTGTTTTCACCTAACCCATCCAGTGCTTGTTCCAACCAGGCCGGCTGCAAGTACAGCATTCGGTAAGTAAAGCCCTCAGGGCTGGGCGCGTCCCCATCGTGAATGTCCCCAGGCTCGAGCATGAATACCTTGCCTGGCGTGCTGTCATGGCGAACCCTGCGGCTGTTGAAGCGTTGCACGCCTTGTTCGGTAAAGCCGATCAGGTAGGCGTCATGCCAATGCGGGTCGTAGGCATGGGCATGCCCCGCGAAATGCGCGTGTAGGGTTTCGATACCGGTTTCCCGGTTGTGGGTGAGGTCGATCCAGTTGGTCATGGCGTATACCTGGCAGGCTAAGGCCAGTAACCCACACTAGGCTCAATGTGGCTAGAAGGTTTGTGCACCCCCTGGCCACACTGCACGTGCAGCGCTTAAGCAGGGGCTATGGCAGGGTCAGCCTCAGCCGCCGCCTTGGCCTGGGCTGCGGCGATTGCGCGCTGGTTATAGGTTTCGGCCATGATCGAGCACACCACCAGCTGCATAGGGTGATAAATCATGATCGGCAACAGGATTAGCCCCAGTGCCGGGTGTTGCCCGAAGATCAGCGCCGCCATGGGGGCCCCGGCAGCTAAAGACTTCTTACTGGCGCAAAACACTCCGGCCACTTGGTCGCCATGGGGAAAGCCTAGCCAGCGGGTAACCCGTGTGGTCATCAACAATACGATTGCCAGTAACAGTGCGCTGCCTACAAAGGCGGCCACGATTACACTGCTGCTTTGCTGTTCCCACAGGCCGGACAGCATCGAGTTACAGAATGCCGAGTACACCAGCAGCAGGATCACGCTTTTATCCAGGATGTTGGTATAGCGCTTATGGCGGGCGAAGAACGCACCCAGCAGCGGGCGGGCGGCTTGGCCTAGCAACAGCGGGGCCAGCAACATCAGGCTCAGGTTAAGCAGGGTAGGGCCCAGGTCGATGCCCCCTTGGCCGCTGCCAATGGCCAGGCTCACCAGCCAAGGCGTGATGAAAATGCCCAACACGCTAGAGAGGCTCGCATTGAGGATGGCCCCTGGCACGTTGCCCTTGGCACTGCCGGTAAGCGCCACGGAAGAAGATATGGTCGAAGGCAGCGCGCAGAGGTACAGAAAGCCTAGCATCAGCATCGGCGGCAAGGCTTTGGCACCCAGGTAACTGGCCGCCAGCCACAACAGAGGGAATACCACAAAGGTAAAGCTCTGGATCATCACATGCAGTTTCCAGTTTCGCAGCCCGCGGCCTATCTGTTCGCTGGAAAGGTTGGCGCCGTGAAGGAAGAACACCAGGAACACGCCTACATTGATGACTTTATCCAGATGCAGTGCCCCGCCGGTGCCACCGTACTCAGGTAGCAACCAGGCCAGCACCGTAGCCAGTACCATGCCGCACAGAAACCAGTCGGTCAGCAGTTTTTTCAAATGTTTAAGCACAGGCATACGCGGGACCATTGACAGAGACAGGGCAATGGCACCACGGTACCCTGTATCGCCTTAGCCGTCTTGCGACAAAAAGCCAGCCTATGACGCCAAACGGACAGCCACCTCCTATACGCAGCATTCCTTCATTAAGCACGTTGCCTCGGCCCTTGTATGCCCGAGCGGAAAGCCTGTGGGCAGGTTCCTGGACCCCTCGGCATCGCCACCCATGGGTGCAGTTCTCCTATGCGATCAGCGGCGTACTAGCGGTGTATACCGACCAAGGGAGCTACTTCGCGCCCCCGCAATGGGGTGTATGGATCCCCGCCAACGTGGAGCATCGGGTGCACACCTCTACCCAGGCGGAAATGCGCAGCCTGTATGTGGATGAGCAAGTGGCAGGCCCGCCTGTGACGCGGTGCCGGGTGCTAGAGGTGACGCCACTGACCCGCGAGCTGATAAAGTCCTTCTCGGCCCTGGAAGTGGACTATCCCTTGGGGGACACGCCCCAGGCACGCCTGACCTCGGTACTGATCGACCAATTGCAGGGGCTGAACGAAGTGGCCTTTTCAGTACCGCTGCCCCATCACCCAGGTTTGCTGAACTTGTGTGAAGGCTTGATCGCTCAGCCCGATGCAGTCACGTCGCTCACAGCCTGGGCCGCACGCGTGGGCGTATCGGAGAAAACCCTGGCGCGGCTGTTCCAGCGTGAAACCGGGCTGACCTTTCGCAGTTGGCGGCAGCGGGTGCGTTTGCTGGCTTCGCTGGGTGCATTGCAGGAAGGCAGCAGCGTGACCGAGGCGGCGCTGGCTTGTGGATATGAATCTACCTCTGCGTTCATTGCGGCATTCAAAGCGCTGTTCGGCTCGACCCCCGGTGAAGTGTTCCGGGGAATCTGCCTGTAAAGGGCGGGTCTGTGATGAACAAACATTGCAAAAACGCCGAGGCGTTTGCATTCGTGGCGCTGCTGGGCGAGCATCCGGCGCTGCGATGCCACTTTCGCCCCTAACCCTTTGCTGTTCGGTTAAAAAGGACCCTTACGCAACCGATGAAGACGCCAAAACGCCTTGAACCCTTGATCGAAGATGGCCTCATTGACGAGGTGCTGCGCCCGCTGATGAGCGGCAAGGAGGCAGCGGTGTACGTGGTGCGCTGTGGCACTGCCTTGCGCTGCGCCAAGGTCTACAAAGAAGCGAACAAGCGTAGCTTCCGCCAGGCCGCCGAGTACCAGGAGGGCCGTAAAACCCGCAGCAGCCGGCAAGCCCGAGCCATGGCCAAGGGCACGAAATATGGCCGCAAGGAAGCCGAGGAAGCCTGGCAAAACGCTGAAGTGAGCGCGCTGTTCCGCTTGGCCGGGGCAGGTGTTCGGGTGCCCAAGCCCTATGACTTCCTCGACGGCGTACTGCTGATGGAAATGGTCACCGACGGCCAGGGGGACGCCGCGCCCCGGCTCAATGACGTTGACCTGACGGCCGAGCAAGCGCGGGAATACCATGGGTTCGTGATTTCACAGATCGTGCTGATGCTGTGTACCGGCCTGGTGCACGGAGACCTTTCGGAGTTCAACGTGCTGCTGGGGCCCGACGGCCCGGTAATCATCGACCTGCCCCAAGCGGTGGATGCCGCCGCCAACAACCACGCTTTCAGCATGTTGGAGCGAGACGTCAACAACATGGCCCAGTACTTCGGGCGTTTCGCGCCTGAACTCAAAGCCACCCGTTATGCCAAGGAAATGTGGGCGCTGTATAAGGCCGGCACCTTGGAACCGAGCACGCCACTGACCGGTACCTTCGCCGAAGCAGACGTAAGCGCGGACGTGAACGCGGTTATGCGTGAGATTGAAACCGCCAAGCGCGACGAAGCACGGCGCCAGGCGGCTCGGGCTGAACAAGACGCGCCAGCGGGCCCGCCCGAAGAACCTACCCCGCCGTGGATGCGCTAGCGCTCCAACGCGCCAGCCGATAACTCATCGAGAATGGCGCACTGTGGCAATGCATTGCCCTGGCATTGATCAGCCAGTGCGCCAAGGCTGTTCCGCAAGGCGGTAAGGGTGTCGATGCGCTCACTCAGCATGGCGATATGCCGCCGTGCCAGGGCCTGAACATCGGCACTGGCGCGGCCTGGGTCAAGACGTAGGGCCAACAGTTGCGCAACCGCGTCGAGGTCAAAGCCCAAGGCCTTGGCCCCTTTGATAAACGCCAGGGTCTCCATCGCGTGGGGCCCGTACAACCGGTAGCCGCTGGCAGTGCGCGGCGCAGGCGGCAGCAAGCCAATGGCTTCGTAATGGCGGATCATCTTGGCGCTTAGGCCGCTTTGCATAGCAGCCTGGCCAATGTTCAGGCTAAGGTCGGGCATGATTGCCTCCGGTGGCTAGGGCTGGGCGCCAGGTATTGAGCAACAGGGCATTGGTCACCACGCTAACGCTCGACAGCGCCATGGCGGCGCCTGCGAACATCGGGCTTAACACACCGCACGCGGCCAGAGGGATACCTATCAGGTTATAGGCAAAAGCCCAAAACAGGTTTTGATGGATCTTGCGCTGAATGCGCGCTGCAATGTCCAACACCGCGGGCACCAGACGCAGGTCTGCCCTGGCCAAGACTACGCCGCCGGCCTGGGCCGCTACGTCTGTGCCGCTGCCCATGGCGATGCCGATTGCGGCCGCCGCCAACGCAGGCCCGTCGTTCAAACCATCGCCCACCATGGTTACCGGGGCCTCCAGCCCTAATTGGGCTACCCGTTCGGCTTTTTGCGCGGGTAGCTGACTGGCCTGCACGCGGGTGATGCCGACCGCTTGGGCAATAGCTCGGGCACTGCCAGGGTTGTCGCCGGTGAGCAGGTGGCAAGTTAGGCCATTACGGTCAAGGGCGGCGACTGTTGTGGCGGCTTCGGGCCGGGCCACATCGGCAAAGGCCATGACGCACAGTACCCGCGGGGAGGGCGGTTGCTCGACCAGCCAGGAAACGCTCATGCCTTGTGCTTCCCAAGCCTGAGCTTGATCGAGCAGGGTAGGGCTGACGGCCGCCTGCAGGGCCTCTACCAAACGATGGCTGCCCAGTGCCAGGGCTTGGCCATTCACATGGCCGGTGATGCCTTGGCCGGGCAGGGCGCTGGCGCCTTTCACTGGGGGTATCGAGAGCGTGCGCTCTACACAGGCGCGGTATACGGCTTGCGCCAAAGGGTGCTCGCTGGCACTGGCCAAGGCGCCGGCGAAGGCCAGCACCGGAGCGTCGGTGGCTCCACAGGTGCTTACCCCGGTCAGCTCTGGTTGGCCATTGGTAAGGGTACCGGTTTTGTCGAACACCACATGACCTACCCGCCCGGCGACCCCTATGACGCCGATGTCTTTGATCAGGATGCCATGGCGAGCGGCCACGCCGGTGCCTGCCAGTATCGCGGCAGGCGTAGCCAATCCCAAGGCGCAGGGGCAGGCGATCACGAGCACGCTCACGGCGGTAACCAGTGCGTGCTCCAAATCCCCTCGGGCCACATACCAAACCAGAAAGGTTGCCAGCGCCACAAGCAGCATCACAGGCACAAAAACGCGGCTGATACGGTCGACCGTCTGCTGCACTGGCGCTTTGGCCGCCTGGGCAGTTTCGACCAAAGCGATGATGCCTTCGAGCAACGTGTCCTTGCCTGCCGCAGTGACTTCCAGCAGCAATACCCCTTCACCATTGACGGCGCCGCCACTGACCCTATCGCCTACCCCCTTGCTGACGGGCAGCGCCTCGCCTGTCAGCAACGCTTCGTTCACATGGCTAAGCCCTTCCAGCACTCGACCATCGGCAGCGAAGCGCTCCCCGGGGCGAACCCGTACATGGTCACCCTTGCGCAACTGCTCTACCGCCACTTGATGCTCCATGCCTGCTTCCAGCCGCGTGGCGGTGGCGGGGCGTAGCGCCTGTAGGGCGCGGATGGCCCCAGTAGCGCGGCGCCTGGCCCGGCTTTCCAGGGCTTTGCCGAGCAATACCAGAGCAACCACCATGGCGGCGGTTTCGAAGTACAATTGCGGCGGCTGACCAGGCTGGGCGCTGACCCAGCTAAACAGGCTCAGGCCATAGGCAGCCGTGGTCCCCAAGGCAACCAGCATGTCCATGTTGGCTGCCTTGGCGCGCACTGCGCCCCAGGCTGCTTGGTAGAACCGCGCGCCAGCAATGAACTGCACGGGCGTGGCCAGGGCGAACTGCAACCAGGGTGGCAGCGCCCAGTGCACCCCTAGCGGCATCAGTATCATGGGCATTACCAGTGGCAGCGCCAATAGCAGCGCCAGGGCAAGGCGGCGATATTCAACAGTGATAGCACGCTGGCGGGCATGGTTTTCGTCAGTGGCATCGGCGGTAGGCCGGGCTTCGTATCCGGCCAGCTTCACAGCTTCGATCAGTTGCGCGACAGGTAGAGGTGCGTTCAGGCTGACCCGAGCCTGTTCATTGGCCAGGTTCACCGTGGCAACCGTCACCCCGGGTACTTTCACCAGGGCGCGCTCGACCCGGCCCGCGCAACTGGCGCAGGTCATGCCCTCGATCGACAGTTCAAAGGTGGTGGATGTAACCATGCTTATGCCTCCTTACGGACGCATAAAGCCTCAACCTTGACCCACTGGCAAGGTCAAGGGGCGTAGTCGAGGGGCGCCGCTTTCAGGTAAAGGCCATCTGGGCCTGTGGCAATACGGTATTTACGAATGTCCCCAGCCTGCAACGTAAGCGTGGTCGAACGCTGATCGCCAACGATGCCTGGGTTGCAGCCGGGGGCTTGCCCAGGCAGTACCTGAAGCCGCACCACCTGCGGGCCGGGTGGCAGGTTGTAAGAAAGGGTTTGTTCTGGGAACAGCCTGCCCACCAGCTGGTCTTGCATGTAGAGGCCGATCTCGCAGGAGGTGCCGACTTCAAGCCGTTCCCGCGAAATGATCAGCACACCGTAGCCCTGAGGGCTGTCGGCCAATACGGGCGTGGTGGACGCCAGGCCCAGCAGGGCAAAGCCAAGAGTGATAAGCCGGCGCATTGTTAAGGCTCCAAAGCGAGAACGACCCCTCAAGCTTCGCGCACCTTACAACGGATTGCCAGCCCGGCCGTTCATGGAAAAACTTGACCTTGCCCCGACGGACAGTTAAAGGCTGGCCCACTTCATCAACGGAGGTTCTTATGCAGTATTTCAACGTTCAAGGTATGACCTGCCAGCACTGCGTGCGGGCCGTAAGCGACGCCATCCAGAGCCAGGATGCCAAAGCGCGGGTAGAAGTGGACTTAGCCGCAGGCCAGGTGGGTGTTATCAGCGAACTGCCTGTAGAGCGGATATTGCGCGCCATCCAGAACAGTGGCTACTCGGCGCAGCCACGGGGTGAGGTTAAATAGAGCACGCAGGGATTTTTTCAGAATGTTCCAGGGTGCCGCGCTACACTGACGGGCCATACGTGCTATCGATTGCCCCATGAACCTGCGAATCATCTTGATCCTCGGCGCCCTGAGCGCCTTTGGCCCCTTGGCCATCGACTTCTACCTGCCTGGGTTCCCCGCCATGGCGGCGGCATTTGGTACCGACGAAACCCACGTCCAGACTACCCTGGCCTCTTATTTCCTGGGCTTGTCGTTCGGCCAACTGATCTATGGCCCCATGGCAGATCGCTTCGGCCGCCGCCTGCCGCTGCTGGCCGGTGTTGGCGTCTTCACCCTGGCCTCGCTGGGGTGTGCGCTGGCGCCGAGCCTTCAATCCCTGATCGTGTTGCGTTTCTTGCAAGCCCTGGGTGGGTGCGCGGGCATGGTACTGGCGCGGGCGATCGTCACGGACAAATGCGACACCATAGGGGCGGCCAAGGTGTTTTCCCAACTGATGCTGGTAATGGGCCTTGCGCCTATCCTAGCCCCGGTACTGGGTGGCTTCCTGGTCAACACCGCGGGGTGGCAGTCGATCTTCCTGGTACTAACGGTTTTCAGCGCCTGCTGCGCGGCCGCGGTCTACCTAGGCTTGCCTGAAAGCATGCCGGCAGACCGGCCGCGTTTGCCACTCACGGGCGCTCCACGGCAGTATGCACGCTTGCTTCGGGACTGGCCTTTTGTAGGGCATGCGCTTACAGGCGGCATTGCCATGGCGGGTATGTTCGCCTATATAGCCGGGTCTCCCTTCGTAATCATCAAACTGTACGGTGTACCGGCAGAGCATTTTGGCTGGGTGTTCGGCGCCAATGCCGCTGGGTTCATCCTCGTGGCCCAGGTCAATGCCCGCTTACTGAGCCGGTTTGGGCCACATAATCTGTTGCGACGCATGGTATGGGTATATCTAGGCGCGGGCCTGGCTCTGCTTGGCATTACCGCCGTACAGCCGGCCCAGCTATGGCCCTTGCTGATTCCGCTGTTCATTTGTATCGCCAGCCTAGGGGCAATCATTCCCAATGCCTCTGCGTGTGCCATGGCGGGCCAAGGGGGGCGGGCAGGGAGCGCGTCGGCCATGTTGGGCTTCCTGCAATTTGGCATAGCCGCGTTGTCTTCGAGCATGGTGGGCGCACTGGCCAATGGTACGGCGGTGCCCATGGCGATGGTGATCGCCAGTTGTGGTGCCTTGGCGGTAACGGCCTCGTTGCTGACCACCAAAGTGGTTCGAGCCCGCGCTGGGAATTGAAAGCGTTGCCGGTAGGCTTTGGTTACCAGCCACGAAACGATTCGCTGTGTAGGTAAATGTACCTTCAGGCGTAAGGCCTTTCTCGCCTTGTACTCATTGGTACAAGGTCGAACCCCCGCTATCGTTCGGTCGCTTCGTTCAGGCCATGGGCACCATGGCTTACGGCGCTGTTAATGGTGTGCCCAAGCACTGCAGAAGTAGCCAGCTCACCCTTCCCAAGGCCAATTTTCCCTCCCAAGCCCGTGCTTATAATGCACTGGATCCGCCGGCTGCCGCGCGGTTGCCGGCCCTTATACAGGGAGTGAAAGAACATGGAATACGTACCTCGCATCAGCCGCATCGCCACCTTGCTGGCGGACCCGAAGCGAAGCGCGATGCTATGGGCCCTGATCGATGGCGCTACCCGAGGGGCCGATGAACTGGCAAACCTGGCAGGCCTTACCCCTTCTTCGGCCAGTGCTCACCTCTCCAAACTGTCTGCCGCGGGGCTGCTTAAACGCGAAGCCCGCGGGCGCAAGCGGTTTTTCCGATTGGCCGCTCCCGAGGTAGGCATGGCCGTGGAGGCCCTGGCCAGCGTACCGGCCTTAGGGCGAGCCAGCGAAGCCGCATCGCCTTTACCAACGCCCGGCCTGCCTGGCGCGCTGCGCAAGGCGCGGGTATGCAAAGACCATATGGGAGGGGAGGTGGCCCACGATGTCTACCTGCGCTTGGTCAGCAGCGGCTGGATCGAAGTCGCTGAAGGCAGCGCCAGCCTAACCCCCAGAGGGGTGCTGGGGTTTGCGGCTTGCGGTATTTATGTTCAGGCGTTTGCCCAGCGGCGCTGTTTAAGCGTGACCACCTGTTGTGACTGGTGCGATGGTCGGCCCCACTTGGGAGGCGCATTGGGTGCCAGCCTATTGCGGTTATTCATGCAAAAGGGCTGGGTTCGCCGCCTGGACGACGGCCTGGGGCTACGGGTAACCCAGGCTGGCCAGCGTGAATTGAATCAACTGGGCAGCCCGGTGTTACTGCCTGCTTAAACCAGGCGAGCGTCGAGGCTGTTCTGTGCCAGGCGGCGGGCCTGATCTTCGGTCATGCCCAGGTGCGTATGCAGCGCATGGAAGTTCTCGGTCACGTAGCCGCCAAAGTAGGCTGGGTCGTCCGAGTTGACGGTAACTTTTACGCCGCGCTCGAGCATGTCCAGAATGTTGTGCTTGGACATATGGTCGAACACGCAGAGCTTGGTGTTGGACAACGGGCAAACGGTCAGCGGGATCTGCTCGTCGATGATGCGTTGCATCAACCGCTCGTCCTCCACTGCCCGCACGCCGTGGTCGATGCGCTTGATCTTGAGCAGGTCAAGGGCTTCCCAGATGTACTCGGGCGGGCCTTCTTCGCCTGCATGGGCTACGGCGTGTAAGCCTTCGCCACGGGCGCGGTCGAACACACGCTTGAATTTGCTGGGCGGGTGGCCCTTCTCGGAGCTGTCCAAGCCAACCGCCACGAACGCCTCGCGGAACGGCAGGGCCTGGTCCAGCGTGCGCTCGGCTTCTTCTTCGCTCAAATGGCGAAGGAAGCTAAGAATCAAGCCGCTGGTCACGCCGAGTGTACGCTCGCCCTCTTTTAGCGCCGCTGTGATGCCGTTGAGCACTACTTCGAAGGGTACGCCACGCTCGGTATGGGTTTGCGGGTCAAAGAAGGGCTCGGTGTGGATCACGTTCTGCGCCTTACAGCGTTCCAGGTACGCCCAGGTCAGGTCGTAGAAATCCTGTTCAGTGCGCAGCACGTCTGCGCCGCGGTAATAAAGGTCGAGGAATTCCTGCAGGTTGTTGAAGGCATAGGCCGAACGCAGTGTTTCTACATCTGCCCACGGCAGCGCGATACGGTTGCGTTCGGCCAGGGCGAACAGCAGCTCAGGCTCGAGGGAGCCTTCCAGGTGCAGGTGCAGTTCAGCCTTTGGAAGGGCATTGAGCCAGTTGTACATAGGGGAGTCTCTGAAAGTCGCAAAGAGGCATTTTACTCCTCCTGTAACACCGGTGCACGGGCTGGGTTGTCGCGGGGGAAACCATCCTTGTCGGAGCCAGTCAGTAGTACTTCCATTGCGTTAGTGAAAAGGGCTGTCATGTTCAAGCAGGTCATCGAAGAAAAGTACTTATTGCTCGCATTGGTGGCCGCCGTCATTGCCTACCCGCTTGAGCCTGCCATGGTGCACAACGGCCACGGGATGGCGTTGCTGTCTGCCGGGCTGTTGATCGTGGCGATCATCTTCGCCTCGCTGCGAGTGGCCCATCACGCTGAACTGTTGGCCGAAAAAGTGGGTGACCCCTACGGCACCATGATCCTGACCCTGGCCGCGGTGCTGGTGGAAGTGGTGATTCTGGCCATTATGATGAACAATGCGCCATCACCGACCTTGGTGCGAGATACCATTTATTCGGCGGTGATGCTCGATATCAACGGCATTCTCGGCCTGGCGGCCTTGATGGGCGGGCTCAAGCACGGGGAGCAAAGCTACAACGATGATTCGGCACGCACCTACAGTGTGATGATCCTTACCGCCATGGGTGTGTCCATGGTGGTGCCGGAGTTCATTCCCGAGGGCCGTTGGGCGGTGTATTCAGCGTTTACCATCGGCGCGATGCTGGTGCTCTACAGCCTGTTCCTGCGGATGCAGGTAGGGCCGCACAGTTACTTCTTTAGCTACAACTACCCTGAGAAAAAGCGCAAGCACCCCGCCGATGAGGGCCATGAAGCGCCTACCAGCGCCGGGGTTTCCATCGCCGTGTTGATGTTCGGCGTAGCGGTGATCGGTGCGTTGGCGGAGGTCATGTCCAAGGCCATGGACGTAGGCCTGGAAGGTAGCGGGGCGCCGCCGGTGCTGTCGGCCATCTTGGTTGCGGCTATCTCTGCCTCGCCTGAGATCCTGACCGCCCTTCGGGCCGCGCTGGCCAACCGGATGCAGTCCGTGGTCAACATTGCGCTGGGTGCGTCCTTGTCGACGGTCATCCTTACCGTACCGGTGATGGAAGCCATGGCGCTTTACACCGGCCAACCCTTCCAGATGGCCATGACCCCGGTACAAACAGTGATGGTGCTGATCACCTTGTTGGCGTGCGCCATCAACTTGAACGATGGAGAAACCAATGCCATTGAGGGCATGACCCACTTCGTGTTGTTCGGCACCTTTATCATGCTCTCGCTGTTGGGGCTGTAGGCCTCACCAAGGCAAGGCTTTGCCGGTGTAGTCAATAAACCGCAGGCCGCCCTTGCCGGCAAGAGCCTGTAGCTGGCTGACCATGCCTTGGGTGCTGGTGGTCACGTCGATATCTGCCCCAGGCCCACCCATATCGGTCTTGACCCAGCCTGGGTGCATGCACACCACGGTAGGGCGGGGTTCTGGCAACGTGGTCACGAAGGTGTTGACCATCGAGTTCAGAGCGGCCTTGCTCGCTTTGTACAACGCAGCATCTGGGGCATCTGGGGAGGCAACCGTGCCTAGGGTAGAACTCATAAAGGCCAGGACACCCGTATTCGCGGCCAAGTTACCCAGAAGGCGCGAAGCCAAGCGAGTCGGCGACAGTACATTGGTGGTGAACAGGTCCAATAACGCTTGCGGCTCTACCGCATCCAAAGCGCCTGTTGGGCCCATTACCCCCGCGTTAACGAAAATCACGTCGAAGGTTTGCCCATTGAGTTGCTGTGCCAACCCGTCCTGACTAGCCAGGTCGTTGATTTCCAGGGTTTGCATCGTTGCACCAGCCCCTGTCAACTCAGCTGGCGGATCGCCGCGCACGGTGGCTGTAACTGCCCAACCTTGCTCAAGGAAGCGCCGAGCCAAGCCTAGGCCAAGGCCTCGAGAGGCCCCGATGATGAGCGCATGTTTTGCTTCAGGCATAAAAGGATCTCCGGATTGAAGGTACAGCATACGCCAAGGCCTATAAGCTGCCAGGGCCAGCAGTTGGTCAAATAATAACCATCATACTGGAGCGCCTATGTTGCGTGGGCTGCGCGCGGTCATTCAGGGGTTATCCACAGGTAGGCGCACACTATTTGTGGGCAACGGCCGTGGATATTTGGCGACTGGTCTCGATCCACAGGCTTAAACTCCGCTGATCAAAATTTGATCAAGTCCCTGGAGGGCCCTATCTGCAAGGGCTTGAGCAAGCTACACATAGTTTATCCACAAGCACGCGCACAGTGATTGTGAACAAATTAACGGGCGTGAAGCTCAATGCGCCCTCGGCTCAAGTGAGAGAGCTGCGCGGTCAGTTCCTGTAGCGAAGCAGAGGGCACTGCCAGCTGTAGGTCAACGCCATGGGCCTGAAAGGTTTCGCTGACCATATCACCGCCAGCCTCCTCTACCCGAAGCCTGACCAGCGCCAGCTCACTAAATGTGCACTGACAGCCAAAAAGCACTTTGGCCACCAATGGCAGCTTCGGCGCCTGCTGCAGGCACTTGTTGGCACTGCCCCCATACGCCCGGGCGAGGCCGCCAGTACCCAACTGAATGCCTCCGTACCAACGGGTGACCACCACTATTACCTGATCGTAACCTTGGGTTTCTATGGCAGACAGAATAGGACGCCCCGCCGTACCCCCCGGCTCACCATCATCGCTACTGCGGTACTGCGGGCCGCACTTCCACGCCCAACAATTGTGAGTGGCTTGGCTATCACTATGGGCCTGCAAAAACGCCTGCGCTTGTTCAGCGCCGCTCACTGGCCCGGCGATGGCCAAAAACCGGCTTTTGCGGATTTCTTCCCGGTAGTACACCGGTTCGGCTAGCGTAAACAGCATCACGGGGTGCCCGTTGACGCTGGGGCCGAAATGCCGCAGCCGGTCAGGATGATACGAATCAGGTTATCCGCCGCTTGATCGAAGTCCAACTGGCCGAGCTGACGTTTACCGGTCAGGCGGCAGATGTGGCTGGCGAAGTCTGCATAATGTTGTGTGCTGCTCCACAACAGGAAAATCAGGTGAACAGGGTCTATCGGGGCCATTTTCCCATCGGCGATCCACTGTTCGAATACCGCCGCGCGCCCTCGGAACCAGCGTTGGTAATCCTGGCTGAAGTACTCGCTCAGGCACTGGCCGCCACTGATGATTTCCATGGCGAAGATGCGAGAGGCTTGTGGGTTGGTTCTTGAAAACGCCATCTTCGCGCGAATGTAACGGGTCAAGGCCTCAGCGGGGTCGTCTTCCCCACTCAAGTGATTGAACGTGCTGTCCCACAGCTCGACGATATTGCTCAATACCGCAACATACAGGCCAAGCTTGTTATTGAAGTAGTAGTGCAGGTTAGCCTTTGGCAGGTTCGCCTTAAGGGCAATGGTGTTCATGCTGGTGCCTTTGAACCCATGCCGCGCGAACTCGTCTTCTGCAGCCTTGATAATCGCCTCTTCGTTCTTTCGACGGATACGGCTTGGCGGTTTTACGTTAGCCGGGGCTGGGGGAGCATGACGGGGCATAAGCGTTCCACTTTACCTATGGGGGCGTTTGGTTTGCGTTCATAACGCACCCACAGGCATCAGACAACCCTTTTAAAGCGGCTTTTCCATCCACCGCCCTGGGCAGCGCAGGTTGATGAGGGTTGAAAGTATCGAAGTACCCATTGGGCTTGGTTCACCGGGTGCTGACCAGTTGCTCCAGAAAGCTTTCTAAGACCAAATGAGGCCGTCGCCCCTTGCGGGTGACCCAGGCCAGGCTCAGGTCATAGAAGCGTTGCTTGGCTTTCAGCGCCCGCAAGCGGCCTTGTTGTACCCATGCCTGAGCGTAGTGATCCGGTAAATAGCCAATGTAGCGGCCGGTCAATATCAGAAACGCCATGCCTTCCCGGTCAGAGGCACTGGCAGTGCACCGTAGGGCCTGGTACTGGGCCTGGATATTCCCGGGCAATCGAAACGTAGGGGCAATGGCTTCCTGGCTATCGAGCCGGTGATCGTCCAGGGTCGCGTCGTCCGTGTAGAACAAGGGGTGACCTACCGCGCAATACAGCAGCGACCGTTCACTATATAGCAGCTGATAATCAAGGCCGGGGAGGGCACTGGCCTGTGGTACCACACCTACATGCAGGCTACCGTCCAGCACCCCTTGCTCTACTTGGCTAGGGGCGATCATGTGAATGTTGATTCGCACATCCGGGCCACGTTCTTTAAGTTGGGCAAGCGCATGGGTAATACGCATATGGGGGAGGGTGACCAGATTATCCGTCAAGCCGATATTCAACTCACCCCTTAGGTGCTGGTGCAGGCCGTTGACCTCGGTACGAAAGTTCTCAAGCGCGCCTAATACCTGTAGCGAGGACTGGTATACCTCGTGCCCTTCTTCAGTCAGGGAAAACCCGGCGCGGCCACGTTGGCACAACCGCAGCCCCAAGCGTTGTTCCAGATCGCTCATGTGTTGGCTGATCGCGGAGCGGCTAATACCCAATACGTTTTCCGCTGCCGAAAAGCCTCCACACTCCACCACGCTGCGGAAAATGCGCAGCAGACGTATGTCGAAATCGCTCACTTGGGCGAAAGGCGCGCGTCGGGTCATTGTTTAGTCACGCCAGGCCTGAAGATTGGAAAAGTAGAATTTTACCGAATGTATGGCCATGGGACATTAAACGCAATGAACAACCCGCGCTGCCACTAATAAGAGGTTCCAGATGAACATGCCGGAGACTGCACCCGTGGGGTTGGCCAGCCAGCTCAAACTGGATGCGCATTGGATGCCCTATACGGCCAATCGCAACTTCCAGCGTGACCCCCGGCTTATCGTCGCGGCACAGGGGCGTTATTTGACGGACGATCATGGCCGGCAGATATACGACAGCCTTTCCGGGTTGTGGACCTGCGGCGCGGGCCATTCACGCAAGGAGATCCAGGAAACGGTCGCCAAACAGTTAGGCGTGCTCGACTACGCGCCCGCGTTTCAGTATGGCCATCCGTTGTCGTTCCAGTTGGCCGAAAAGATCGTTGAACTGACCCCTGGCGAACTGAACCATGTGTTCTTCACCAACTCCGGCTCTGAGTGTGCCGACACAGCCGTGAAGATGGTGCGTGCCTATTGGCGCCTCAAAGGCCAGGCCACCAAAACCAAGTTGATCGGGCGCGCCCGTGGTTACCATGGCGTGAACATCGCGGGAACCAGCCTGGGTGGCGTCAACGGCAACCGTAAGCTCTTCGGCCAATTGCTCGATGTTGACCATTTGCCCCACACCCTGCTACCTGCCAACCTTTATTCCCGTGGTATGCCGGAAGAAGGCGGGGTGATGCTGGCCGAGGATTTACTGCGCCTGATCGAGCTTCACGACGCTTCGAACATTGGCGCGGTGATCGTCGAGCCCATGGCAGGTTCGGCGGGGGTGTTGCCACCGCCCAAGGGCTACCTTAAGCGCCTACGGGAGATCTGCGACCAGCACAACATCCTGCTGATCTTCGATGAAGTCATTACCGGGTTCGGGCGCACGGGTACGCTTTTTGGCGCGACTACCTTTGGGGTAACGCCCGATTTGATGTGCATTGCCAAGCAAATGACCAATGGGGCCATCCCCATGGGCGCGGTCGTGGCAAGTCGCGAGATCTACCAGACCTTTATGGCACAACCCACCCCCGAATATGCCGTCGAATTTCCCCATGGGTACACCTACTCAGCCCACCCAGTGGCATGCGCGGCGGGTATTGCCGCGCTGGACCTGTTACTCAAAGAAAACCTGGTAGGGCAGGCAGCGCGGTTGGCACCAAGCTTCGAGGGTGCATTGCACGGCTTGAAGGGCGCAAAGCACGTAGTTGACCTGCGTAACTTTGGGCTGGCGGGCGCTATTCAATTGGCTGCCCGCGACGGCGATGCCATCGTGCGCCCGTTCGAGGCGGCAATGAAGCTTTGGCAGAAAGGGTTTTACGTTCGGTACGGCGGGGACACCTTGCAATTTGGGCCATCTTTCAATGCAACACCTGAAGAGATGGACCGGCTATTCGATGCAGTGGGCGAAACCCTGAACCAGATCGATTGATAACAGGAACACACGATGAGCAGCATTCCACACCTGATCAATGGTGACTTGGTTACGTTAGGTGATCGCACCGCGCATGTTTTCAACCCGTCTACGGGCGCCGTAACCGGCAGGGTTCAGTTGGCCGATACCGCTACGGTGCAAAGGGCCATCGACTGCGCGACTGCCGCATTCCCGGCTTGGCGGCGTACGCCTGCGGGCAAGCGGGCCCAAGTGATGTTCCGGTTCAAGCAACTGCTTGAACAGAACGAAGCCAAGATTGCCCAGTTGATCAGCGAGGAACACGGCAAAACCTTGGAAGATGCTGCGGGCGAACTCAAACGCGGTATCGAGAACGTGGAGTTCGCTTGTGCCGCACCTGAGTTGTTGAAGGGCGAGTACAGCCGCAACGTGGGCCCAAGCATTGATGCCTGGTCCGACTTTCAGCCTCTGGGGGTAGTGGCTGGCATTACGCCTTTTAACTTCCCAGCGATGGTGCCACTGTGGATGTACCCCTTGGCGATCGTGTGCGGGAACTGCTTCATTCTCAAGCCTTCCGAGCGGGACCCAAGTGCTACGCTATTTATCGCCCAACTGCTGCAAGAGGCTGGGTTGCCAGTAGGTGTGATGAGTGTTGTGCAAGGGGATAAGGTAGCGGTAGATGCGCTAATCGCAGCACCTGAGGTCAAAGCCATCAGTTTTGTAGGCTCTACACCTATCGCTGAATACATCTATAAAGAGGGCGCCGCCCGCGGTAAGCGCGTGCAGGCTTTGGGCGGCGCGAAGAACCATGCGGTGTTGATGCCCGATGCCGACCTGGATAACGCTGTCAGTGCGTTGATGGGGGCTGCCTATGGATCGTGCGGCGAGCGCTGCATGGCCATTTCCGTTGCAGTGTGCGTGGGTGACCAGGTAGCGGACGCGTTGGTAGCCAGGCTAGTGCCGCAAATCCAAGCGCTGAAGATTGGTGCCGGTACCTCATGCGGGTTAGACATGGGGCCTTTGGTAACTGCGGCGCACAGAGACAAAGTGCAAGGGTATGTGGACGACGGGGTAAAAGCCGGTGCCCAGTTGGTTGTCGATGGGCGTGCATTAACAGTAAGCGGCCATGAAGAAGGTTTCTTCCTGGGCGGGTGCCTGTTCGATCGCGTTACATCGGACATGCGTATCTATAAGGAAGAAATCTTCGGTCCAGTGCTGTGCATCGTCAGGGTGGATAGCCTTGAGCAGGCCATGCAACTGATCAACGAACACGAGTATGGCAATGGCACCTGTATCTTTACCCGAGATGGCGAAGCTGCACGCTTGTTCTGTGATGAGATCGAAGTGGGCATGGTCGGTGTGAACGTGCCCCTGCCAGTGCCGGTCGCCTACCATAGCTTTGGTGGCTGGAAGCGCTCTTTGTTCGGCGACCTCCATGCATATGGCCCGGATGGCGTGCGCTTTTATACTCGCCGCAAAGCAATCACTCAGCGGTGGCCACAACGTGCCAGCCATGAGGCGTCGCAATTTGCATTCCCTAGCTTGTAAGGGGCAAAACAGGGTTTTGCTTCAACGGTGTAAAAAGGTGTTGACGGCCTTCCGAAACCCTTTATACTGCGCCCCACTTCCAGCGGCAACGGATCAGCAAACTCCTTGAGTATCAATGGGTTAGCCGGTTCGAAGGGGCTGGAAGCGGCTTCGGTCTCCGGATCGGCGCGGTGAAAAAGGCAGTTGACAGCAGGTTGTAGTGCTGTAGAATTCGCC
>NZ_JBSKHS010000013.1:0-139026 GCF_057128685.1 Pseudomonas artemisiae | reverse complement strand
GACCTAAGCCCTGTAGCGTACAGGGCCCAGGCTCAAACGGCTTAACGATCACTGTCCAGGTTTTGGGGCGCAGTTCAACCGGTGTAGGAGCCAGCGGAGCTGGCGAATAGACCTAAATGCCCTTGATTGCAAACCCCAGCCGCGGGAAGTGCACATGCACCGTGCCAACCTGGTCGTCCTCGCGGCGAACCACGAGTTTATCCTGGTCGCAGTACACCAATTCACCCGCGACCGGGTCCACGCCATAGTCCACCGCGGCGACGGTCACCGCGTCGCCGGCCTTGAAACCACTAGGGTCTACGAAGTCGATTTCCGGGAAGTCCGCGGGCGTAGCCGCCTTGGCCACGGCCAGCGCCTCGGCGCCGCTCATCTCGGTCGGCGTGCCATTGCCGAAGGCCAATACCCGATCCAGCCACGCCACCACCGCGGGGTAGCTGTCCACGAGCGGCGAGGTCACCGGCGTGGCCTTGAGGAACCACAGGCAGTGCGCGAAGGCAAAATCTGCATAACTGGCGGCGCCGAAGAGAAACTCACCCCCTGCCTGCAACTGGCGCTCGAACTGGCCGATAATCGCCGGCCACTGGTGACGGGCCACTTCGATAGGCAGACGAGAGGCGCTACCACCGCTGAACAGGCGAGCGCGGTCAGCCAGGAAGGCATCGCGTTGCTCGGGGGTAAAGCGCGAAAAACGCACGACGGCGGACTCTGGCTGGAACACGAAGCTTACTGCGTGCTGGAACACTACCGAGCCTGCCCAAGCGCCGAAGGCCGCGATCGCCCCCTGCTGCTCTGCCGGGAACAAGGCAGGCACGGGCTGAACCTGGTCCAGCTGACGAGCGATCAGCGCGGTATCACAGTACACGTCTGCGCCAATTTGCAGCACCGGGGTTTTGCGATAGCCGCCAGTGAGGGGCATCAGGTCGGGCTTGGGCATCATCGGCGGAATATTCACCGAGTGCCAGGCCAGCCCTTTGAAGCCCAGCATCAAGCGGGCTTTCTCGGCGAAGGGGGACGTAGGATAGTGGTGCAGGATCAAACCGGTCATTGCAGCATCCCGAGCAGGTGAAAGAGCCCCCAGCCTAGCCCCCCCAGCGCCGCTAGCCTACCCCTTGCCCGCTATGAATGTTTATCCGCCCGAACAATGGCTGCTTCGCCACTGCTCGGCCATGGCTTCTTTAGCCTGCTTGGGCAGGCGCTTGATCGACCGTTCCAGGCGCAAGGCGTCGCCCTTGGCCGCGCAGGGCTGGATATACACCAAGGCCACCGCCGGGCTGGAACGGAAAAACCGCGCGCCCTTGCCACTCTTATGCGCCGCGAACCGCCGCCGCGGGTCGTTACTGATGCCACAGTACAAGGCGCCGTTGGCGGCCCGCACCAGGTACACAGACCATGTCACAGGCTCGGCTTCAGCCATCGACCTGCTCACTGCGGACATCGACCAAGCGTGCGCGGCCAGCGCCCATGCCCGCCAGGGTCGCAGCCAGGCCAATCACGGCGAATACCCAGCCCATGGCCGACCAGCCACCGGTCAGGTCGTGTACCACGCCCACGGCCAATGGCCCCATTGATGCCAAGGTGTAACCGAAACCTTGCGCCATGCCTGAGAGGCTTGCCGCTACTTGGGCATTGCCGGAGCGCAGCACGATCAAGGTCAGGGCCACGGCGAACACCCCGCCCTGCCCTAGGCCTAACACCACCGCCCAGCCCCAAAGCCCATCCAAGGGCGCGTAAAGACAGCCGAACAGGCCAGCAAGGCTCAACGCCATGACCAGCAGGATCACCAACCGCTGGTCACGCCCTCGAGTCGCCAGCCATGGCGCGCTCAATGAGCTGGCTAGCTGCACGATGATAGAGCCGGAGGTCACCAGGCCAGCCTCGGCCGGAGAGAGACCCCGGTCGATCAGAATCGACGGCAGCCAGCCAAACACGATGTAGGCCAGGGACGACTGCAAGCCCATGAACAGCGTGACCTGCCAGGCCAGTGGGTCGCGCAGCAGGCCATGGACCTTATATCGAGCGCGCCCTAAATGGTGACTCGCTCGGGCCTGGGGCCACCAAATCACGGCCGCGATCACCGCGGGTACCAGCCAAAAGCCCAGGCCAACGCGCCAACTGTTGTCGAATACCTGGCTCAAGGGCACGCTGGCGCCAGCCGCCACCGCCGCGCCCAGGCACAACGCCATGCTGTACACCCCCATCATGGTACCGGCATGGGCGGGAAAGTCTCGCTTGACGATACCCGGCAGCAACACCCCGATCACCCCAATGCTTGCGCCTGCCACCACGCTACCGGCGAACATACCGAACGTGCCCAGCTGAGTACGCAGCACAATACCGAACGCCAGCATCAACAGCACCGCGCCCACGGTACGCTCCGGCCCGAAGCGTCGGGCCAGGATAGGTGCCAGCGGCGCGAAAAGCCCCAGGCAAAGCACCGGCAAAGTGGTCAGCAGGCCAGCGGTGGAAGCGCTCATACCCAAGTCGGCCGATACCTGCCTGAGCAAGGGGCTCAAACTGGACAGGGCCGGGCGCAGGTTCAGCGAGACCAGTACCAGAGAGGCTATAAGAAGGGCAGGTGCCCAGGTAGCGGGGGCGCTTGGATGAGGGGTATCGGTGGGCATGACAGGCTCGGCAGGCAAAGGAAGAGCGCGCGAACGCGCAGCCCGGCACTTTACGCCTGCGCGGGGAAATGGATCAATGGGTCATACGCATGTTCGCCAGCTGCCGCTGGCTCCTACCTCCTGCATGTGTAGGAGCCAACGCCAATTGGCGAATGCTCTTGCCAGAGCCTTTAGTGAATGATTTGACTCAAGAACAAACGCGTGCGATCGCTCTGTGGGCGGTCGAAGAAGTCATCTGGCGCGGCTTGCTCAACGATCTCGCCTTTGTCCATGAAGATCACACGATTGGCCACGGTGCGGGCAAAGCCCATTTCGTGGGTCACGCACAACATGGTCATACCGTCTTCGGCCAGGCCGATCATGGTGTCGAGTACTTCCTTGACCATTTCCGGGTCCAGCGCCGAGGTGGGTTCGTCGAACAGCATGATCTTGGGTTTCATGCACAGCGCGCGGGCAATGGCCACCCGCTGCTGCTGGCCGCCGGAAAGCTGCCCTGGAAACTTGTTGGCCTGCTCCGGGATACGCACGCGCTCCAGGTAGTGCATGGCGATTTCCTCGGCCTGACGCTTAGGCATCTTACGTACCCACATAGGCGCCAGGGTGCAGTTCTGCAGGATGGTCAGGTGCGGGAACAGGTTGAAATGCTGAAACACCATGCCCACTTCGCGGCGGATAGCTTCAATCTGCTTGAGGTCGTTGGTCAGCTCTACGCCGTCCACGATGATGCTGCCCTGCTGGTGTTCTTCCAGGCGGTTGATGCAGCGGATGGTGGTGGACTTGCCCGAGCCCGAGGGCCCACACAATACAATGCGCTCACCCTGGCGAACATTGAGGTTGATGTCTTTGAGCACGTGGAACTGGCCGTACCACTTGTTCACGCCGGTCATGCGAATGATGCCTTCGGCGCTGGCGGGTTGCTGCATGGGGTTGTTCATGTTTTCTCCTGACGCTTAGCGCTTATGACCGGTATCGAGCTTGCGCTCCAGATGGATGGAGTAGCGGGACATGCCGAAACAGAAAATCCAGAAAACCAGGGCCGCGAAGACATAGCCTTCGGTGGCCATGCCGAGCCATTTAGGGTCGGCGGCTGCTTGCTTGACGCTGTTAAGCAGGTCGAACAGGCCGATGATGATGACCAGGCTGGTGTCCTTGAACAGGGCGATAAAGGTATTCACCAGCCCTGGAATGACCAGCTTCAAGGCTTGAGGCAGAATCACCAGCCCCATGCTGCGCCAGTAGCCCAAGCCCATGGCCGAGGCTGCTTCGTACTGCCCCTTGGGGATCGCCTGCATACCGCCACGGACCACTTCGGCCACATAGGCAGACTGGAACAGGATCACGCCGATCAGCGCCCGCAGCAGCTTGTCGAAGTTCATGCCTTCGGGCAGGAACAGCGGCAGCATTACCGAGCTCATGAACAGTACCGTGATCAGCGGCACACCGCGCCAGAACTCGATGAAGGTTACGCACACTACCTTTACCGCCGGCATTTTCGAGCGTCGGCCCAGGGCCAGTACGATACCCAGCGGCAGAGCGCCCGCGATGCCTACCGTGGCGATCACCAAAGTGAGCATCAAGCCGCCCCACTGGTTGGTGGACACCGTGGCCAGGCCGAGCACGCCGCCGTGAAGCAGACACCAGGCAATAACGGGGTAAAGGATCAGGAACGCGATGCCGTATTTGACCTTCGCTGGCACCTTGGGAATGAACAGCGGCGCGGCGCCAAGAACAGCCAGCCACACGGTCAGGTCTACACGCCAGCGCAAGTCAGCCGGGTAGTAGCCATACATGAACTGGCCAAGGCGTTGCTCGATGAACACCCAGCAGGCGCCGGCCTTGGTGCAGTCCTCACGCACGGTGCCGACCCAATTGGCATCGAAGATGGCCCAGTTCAGCACAGGCGGCACGATCAGCCAGACAAGGTACAGCGCTACCAGCGTCAATAGCGTGTTGAACCAGCCCGAGAACAGGTTGGCGCGCATCCAGGCGACAACGCCCACGGCCTTGACCGGTGGCGGCTGGTCGGGTTTGAAAACATAAGCAGTCATGGGCAGGCCCCTAGCGTTCGATCAGCGCGATGCGCTTGTTGTAGGCGTTCATGAGCAACGAAATGCTGATGCTGATGGCCAGATAAACGCTCATGGTGATAGCGATTACTTCGATGGCCTGGCCTGTCTGGTTCAGCACGGTACCGGCAAACAGCGACACCATCTCGGGATAACCGATACCCGCGGCGAGAGAAGAGTTTTTCGCCAGGTTCAGGTATTGGCTGGTCAATGGCGGAATGATCACCCGCAGCGCCTGGGGAATGATCACCTTACGCAAGGTGGGGCCATTGCGCAGGCCAAGGGAACGTGCCGCTTCGGTCTGCCCATGGCTCACCGAGTTGATCCCCGAGCGTACGATTTCAGCGATGAACGCGGCGGTGTACACCGTGAGCGCCAACGTGAGGGCCAATAGCTCTGGGATCATCACCCAGCCACCGACGAAGTTGAACCCACGTAGGGCAGGTACTTCCCAATGCAGTGCCGAGCCAAATACCAGCATGCACAGGCCCGGGATCACCAGTAAAATCGCCAACCCCGCCCAGAATTTATGGAAGGGCTGGCCCGTGGCCTCGAAGCGGCGATTGGCCCAGCGCAGCATGGTGAACAGCGCCACTAGCGCGATCACCACGCTGACCACGAACGGCCAGAAGCCTTCAGCCAAGCTGGCGCCAGGCATGTTCAGGCCGCGGTTGCTGATAAAGAAGCCTTCACCCACGCTGATACCGGCCCGAGGACCCGGTAGGGTCAGGAATACGGCGAAATACCAGAACAGGATTTGCAGCAACGGAGGGATATTACGGAATATCTCGATATACACGGTGGCCAGCTTGTTGACCATCCAGTTCTTGGACAGCCGCGCTACCCCGATCACGAAGCCCAGCAACGTGGCCAGTACGATGCCGATGAAGCTTACCAGCAAGGTATTGAGCAGGCCGATCAGGAACACTCGCCCGTAGCTGTCCGATTCCACATAGGGGATCAAGTGCTGAGCGATGCCGAAGCCGGCGCTGCGTTCAAGGAAATCGAAGCCCGAGGTGATGCCCCGGTGTTGCAGGTTGGTCTGGGTGTTGTCGAACAAGTACCAACCTAGCGATACCACCGCGAGCACAGTGATGATCTGGAATACCCACGCACGCACTCGTGGATCGGTCAGGGAAAACCGGCTGGTTTTCGCGCTGTGTGCGCCGATGTGTTTTTGCATGAAAAGCCCCGGAATGAAACGGACGATACAACGGGTTCGAGCGCCGAGGGCGGGCTTAAACGCCAAGGCAGGCGCGGTCGCGTAGTAACCGCGTGCCTGCGCCTGCCTTGTTGCCTATCCTGCCTGCCACGCCGGCGGCTCGCGCCGGCGCATCGGCAATCAGCGTACGGGTGGTGCGTACATGATGCCGCCATTGTTCCAGAGGGCGTTCATGCCACGGTCGATTTCCAAGGAGCCCTTGCCCAGGTTCTTCTCGAAGACTTCGCCGTAGTTACCCACTTGCTTGACGATCTGCACGACCCAGTCCTTGGGCAGGCCCAGGTCTTTGCCGTATTCGCCGTCAGTGCCCAGCAGGCGGGCGACATCCGGGTTCTTGGTGCTCTTGGCCTGCTCTTCGACGTTCTGCGAGGTCACGCCCGCTTCTTCGGCGTTGAGCATTGCGAACAGGCTCCACTTGACCACGTTCAGCCACTCATCGTCACCCTTGCGTACCACCGGGCCCAGGGGCTCCTTGGAAATGGTTTCTGGCAGCACGACATAGTCAGCCTTGGAGGCCAGCTTGGAACGCTGTGCGTACAACTGAGACTTGTCGGAGGTCAGTACGTCGCAACGGCCGCTTTCCAGCGATTTGGCCGATTCGTCGGAGGTGTCGAAGGTGATGGGGGTGTACTTCAAGCCGTTGCTGCGGAAGTAGTCGGACACGTTCAGCTCGGTAGTGGTACCGGCCTGGATGCAGATGGTGGCGCCGTCCAGCTCTTTGGCGCTTTTTACGCCCAGCTTGTTGTTCACCAGGAAGCCTACGCCGTCGTAATAGGTGACGCCGGCGAAGATCATGCCCATGCCCGCGTCTCGGGAGCTGGTCCAGGTGGTGTTGCGCGACAGCACATCGATCTCACCGGATTGCAGCGCGGTGAAACGCTCCTTGGCGTTCAGCTGGCTGAATTTGACCTTGTTGGCGTCGCCAAACACGGCGGCAGCCACGGCCCGGCACACATCAGCGTCGATGCCTTTGATCTTCCCTGTGGCGTCTGGCACGGAGAACCCTGGAAGACCATCACTCACGCCGCACTGCACGAAGCCTTTTTTCTTCACGCCGTCCAGTGTAGCCCCTGCCTGAGCGAAACCGCTGGCGCCAAAGAGTGCCGCGGTAGTCAGTACCGCCAGGGTGGATTTCAACATCTTCATTCAAACCTCCAATGGGCTCTTGTTGTGTCCGAGCGTGTGTTACCCCGCACCTTTGTGAGGCGGCCACAAACCGGGTTGGCGCGTTTTGGGCCAAGCAGAGCAACTTGCAAGTGAATCAAGCCTGGCACACCTTCTGCGATACGGGCCCTGGAGCAATAGTGGCACCAGTGGCCCTCCCCCTTCGCAAGTGTTACCGATAGTAGGGCGCGGCTTCATTCGCCAATAGTTTTAGCAAAGCGCGTACCATAGTGGCACGCCTAAGCGTTTATACAGGCGTCAAGGGCAAAACATTCAGCCACGCGACGTTTTATTTACTGTTTGCCGTGCGCCGCCCTGATTCGACGCACTGATTCGAGCCAATTAGCACCAAGATGGAGCAGCCATGACCGAAACCCTGATGCTTGAGCCCCCTCAACCCGCCGATGCGTGTGTAATCTGGTTGCACGGTTTAGGTGCGGACCGTTTCGATTTCCAGCCGGTAGCGCAAGTGCTGCAACGACTATTGCCTACTGCCCGGTTCATCCTGCCCCAGGCTCCAACCCGCGCCGTAACCATCAACGGCGGTTATCACATGCCCAGCTGGTACGACATTAAAGCCATGAGCCCAGCGCGGGCCATTGACCGCGACCAGTTGAATGAATCAGCGGCCCAGGTACTGGCGCTGGCAGACGCACAAAACTCGGTGGGTATCCCTGACTCACGCATCGTTCTAGCAGGCTTTTCCCAAGGCGGCGCGGTGGTGTTGCACGCAGCTTTTGTAGAGGCCTCCCGCGCGCTAGGCGGGGTAATGGCATTGTCTACCTATGCTCCGAGCTTTGGCGACCTATTGCCCTTAACCACCGTTCAGCAGGCTATCCCGGTGCTGAGCCTGCATGGCACTCAGGACGGGGTCGTGTTGCGAGCCATGGGCCGCTCGGCCTTTGACCGGCTCCAAGACGCCGGAGTAGAGGCAACATGGCGGGAATACCCTATGGAGCACGCGGTGATCGAGGAAGAGATTCGTGACATCGGCCAGTGGCTTCAAGCCCGTTTGAGCTAAGGCATCAGGGCTCGGCACTACGCCGCGCCCGATTCTTGCATTACACTGCCCGCGTACTATTACTTACAGCCAACGACGAGATGACCGTGCTCAAAGCACTCAAAAAAATGTTCGGCAAAAGCGAGGCCGAGCCACTCGCCGCCTCGCCTGCTTCGGTCCCCGAAGCCCATAGCACTCGCCCTGCTTCAGTCACGTCACGCCCAGAACGCGCGCCCCCGCCCGTTGAAACCCCGGCAGCAGCCTCCCGCGCGGCCACGGTAGCCGAGCGCCCCCGTAGAGAGCGCAAACCGCCTGGCCCTCGCCTGGCGCCGGTGCAATGGGCCCTCGAAGACTTCCAGGTAACGGCCCAGGAAGGCAAAACCCGCTTCCATGACTTCCCACTGCGCCCAGAGGTCATGCATGCGATCCATGACCTAGGCTTTCCGTATTGCACCCCCATTCAGGCCCACGTACTGGGCTATACCCTCAAAGGTCGGGATGCCATTGGCCGGGCACAAACCGGTACCGGCAAAACCGCTGCCTTCTTGATTTCCACCATCAGCCAATTGCTACAAACGCCGCCACCGGCCGAGCGCTACATGGGTGAGCCGCGCGCGCTGATCATTGCCCCAACCCGCGAATTGGTGGTGCAAATCGCCAAGGATGCCGCTGGGCTGACCAAATACACCGGTTTGAACGTCATGACGTTCGTAGGCGGGATGGATTTCGACAAGCAGCTCAAGCAGCTTGAGGCGCGGCACTGCGACATCCTCGTGGCGACCCCGGGGCGCCTGTTGGACTTCAACCAGCGCGGCGAAGTACACCTTGATATGGTCGAGGTGATGGTGCTGGATGAAGCCGACCGCATGCTGGACATGGGTTTTATCCCTCAGGTGCGGCAGATCATCCGCCAAACTCCGCCTAAAACCGAGCGGCAGACCATGCTGTTCTCGGCTACCTTTACCGAAGACGTGATGAACCTGGCCAGGCAGTGGACGGTAGAGCCGGCCATCGTCGAGATCGAGCCGGAGCAGGTCGCCAGCGACACGGTAGAGCAACACGTGTATGCCGTGGCCGGTAGCGACAAATACAAGCTGCTCTACAACTTGGTCAATGGCCCCGGCTGGGACCGGGTGATCGTGTTCGCCAACCGCAAGGATGAAGTACGCCGCATCGAGGAGAAGCTGGTACGCGATGGCGTGAGCGCTGCCCAGCTATCGGGTGATGTACGCCAGCACAAGCGGATTAAAACCCTCGAAGCCTTCCGCGAGGGGCAGATACAGGTGCTGGTCGCCACTGACGTGGCCGGGCGAGGCATTCATATTGAAGGCATCAGCCATGTGATCAACTTCACCTTACCGGAAGACCCGGAGGACTACGTGCACCGTATCGGCCGTACCGGCCGCGCGGGTACCAGTGGTGTGTCCATCAGCTTTGCCGGGGAAGACGACTCTTACCAGTTGCCGGGTATCGAAACCTTGCTGGGCCGCAAGATCAGCTGCGAGATGCCACCGGAAACCTTGCTCAAGGCCGTGCCGCGCAAGTAGCATTTCGTCAGCTTTGCTGGCGCCTAGAGGAAAATGTCATCCGGTTGTAGGCGCCAGCGCAAGCTGGCGAACAGGGGTAAACAGCTGCCTCACCAGCGCCCCGCCGCTGCTTGGTCGCTGTGCCTGCCCTCTACCCAACGAGGCCCGTCCGGGGTGGTTTCTTTCTTCCAGAACGGTGCGCGGGTTTTCAGGTAATCCATGATGAACTCGCAGGCGCTGAAGGCCGCGCCACGGTGACTACTGGCACAGGCCACGAACACGATAGGCTGACCGGGGGGCAAGGCCCCCACACGGTGGATCACTTCAACGTTAAGCAACGGCCAACGTTGTTCGGCTTCACGCACGATGCCCGCCAGGGCTTTCTCGGTCATACCCGGGTAGTGCTCCAGAAACAGCCCAGCCACCTCATGGCCGTCGTTGAAGTCCCTTACATACCCTACAAAGCTCACCACCGCGCCAATGCCGAGTTGTTGCTGGTGGATGGCATTGAGCTCGCTGCCGGGGTCGAACGCCTCAGCCTGTACCCGGATCGCCATCTCAGCCTCCTGTCACGGTAGGGAAGAACGCAATCTCGTCACGCTCGCTCAAGGGCTCACTCAGGGTGCAAAGTTCCTCGTTGCGGGCGCACATCAGGTTGGCCTCAGCCAGTACGGCGCGGCTACCATCAGCGACCAGGTAGTTACGCAGGGCACCAACGGTGGCGAATTCCCCTTGCACTGTTTCCTGATCGCGGCCCAGGGCCTCACGAAAGCGTGCAAAATACAGCACCGTGACCTTCATGCCGGCACCGCCTGGAAGTCGCCACTCTTGCCACCGCGCTTTTCCAGCAGGCGCACGGCTTCGATCACCATGCCTTTGTCTACGGCTTTGCACATGTCATAGATCGTCAAGGCCGCCACGCTGGCGGCGGTGAGCGCTTCCATCTCCACACCGGTTTGCCCGGCGAGCTTACAGCGCGCCTGGATCAGTACAGTGTCATCGCCCTCTGCGCTCAGTTCTACTTTCACGCTGGTCAGCATCAGAGGGTGGCACAGGGGAATGAGGTCACTGGTTTTCTTCGCGGCCTGAATGCCGGCGATACGCGCCACGGCGAACACATCGCCCTTGGGGTGAGCGCCCTCGACGATCATCTGCAAGGTGGCTGGCAGCATTCGAACCCGCGCTTGGGCAACGGCTTCACGGGCCGTGACCGCCTTGGCGGTGACATCCACCATGTTAGCGCGGCCTTGGGCATCAAGATGAGTGAGCATGGGCTGGCTCCTGAAAAGTAGCGTCCAGTGTAACGCAAAAGGCCCCGTGGCAAGCCGATGGGGGGGCTTGGCACAGGGCCTCTTTTTCCACCTGAATTCGCGAGCTGTCGCTCGCGCCTACAGGCTATTTATTGGCTGATGGATTTTACCGACACACCCGGGGTTGCCATGTTGGAACGGCCATAGATGTCTTCGAAACGCTCGATGTCATCTTCGCCCAAGTAGCTGCCCGACTGCACTTCGATCAGTTCGAGTGGGATCTTGCCTGGGTTACGCAGGCGGTGAACCGACGCGATCGGAATGTAGGTGGACTGGTTTTCGGTCAGCAGGAACACGTTCTCGTCGCAGGTAACCTCGGCGGTACCGGATACCACGATCCAGTGCTCGGCGCGGTGGTGGTGCATCTGCAGCGACAGGCAAGCGCCTGGCTTGACGGTGATGTGCTTGACCTGGAAGCGGCCGCCCTGATCCACGGAGTCGTACGAGCCCCATGGGCGGTACACTTCACAGTGGTTCTGGGTTTCGCTGCGGCCCATGTCGTTCAAGGTAGCGACCATGTTCTTCACGCCCTGGACCTTGTCCTTGTGAGCGATCATGGTGGCGTCGCGGGTTTCGACCACAACAATGTTGTCCAGGCCGATCACCGATACCAGCTTGCCATTGCTATGGACCATGCAGTTGCGGCTGTCCTGGATAACAACGTCGCCTTTGGTGACGTTACCGTTTTCGTCCTTGGCTTGAACTTCCCACAGGGAGTTCCAGCACCCTACGTCGCTCCAGCCAGCGGTCAGCGGCACTACGCAAGCGCGCTGGGTTTTTTCCATCACGGCGTAGTCGATGGAGTTGTCTGGGCAGCAAGCGAAGCTGGCTTCTTCGATTTCAACGTTGCCGCCTTCGTGCTTGCTACGCTCGAGGGTCAGTACGCAGTTGTCGTAGATATCCGGATCGTGCTTTTTCAGCTCTTCCAGGAAGCGGCTGGCGCGGAACAGGAACATGCCGCTGTTCCAGAAGTAACCGCCGGCATCGACGAACTCTTGGGCACGCTTGTCGTCTGGCTTCTCGACGAAGTGCGACACGCGGCTCACGCCTTCAGGCAGCAGAGCGTCGTTAGTGGACTTGATGTAGCCATAGCCGGTTTCCGGGCGGGTTGCCGGTACGCCGAACAGCACCATCTCGCCACGCTCGGCGGCCACGGTGGCCAGGGCCAGGGCGCGCTGCAGGGCTTTCTGGTCTTCGATCACGTGGTCAGCTGGCAGCACCAGCATCAGCTCATCGTGGCCGTCGTTGACCAGCTTCATGGCGGTCAGGGCCACGGCTGGCGCGGTGTTGCGACCAAAGGGCTCCATGAGGATGCCTTGGGTTTCCAGCTTAAGGGCGCTGAGTTGCTCGTTGACAATAAAGCGGTGGTCTTTATTGCAGACCACGATCGGCTTATCCATGCCTTCGAACACCAGACGTTCCAGGGTTTGTTGGAAGAGCGTGTGCTCGCCCGTCAGCGCCAGGAATTGCTTCGGGAACTGCTTGCGCGACAACGGCCAGAGACGGGAGCCGCTACCACCTGACAAGATCACCGGGATCATGATGTTTCTCCAAGAATTACTAAATGAGTTGACTGAGTTAATGCCGTTTTTCGTCTACTTGTTGTTCCATGCGGGCCGCCCTGTTGGCGGCCGCGCAACCACCGCGATCAGCGGTTGGAAACTGGGCGCTTGACCCATACTGGGTCCAAGCTGCTGCCTTGGCCGGTCACGTACAGAACAGTGGCATCGCCACGTTCCAGCGTGACACCCGGCAGCTCTTTAACTTTGGTGGTGCCGTCGTACAGGGCGAAGGTAGCCTTGACTGGGTTGATCTCGCGCTCGCCGCTGGCGTTAGGGGCCACGGCAGGGATCACTTCGGTCTTGCCGTCGGCGGTTTTCAACGAGAGCGGCTTGTCGCTCAGGTTCTGTACACGTACCAGGGACTTTTGCTTGTTGTTGAAAGCTTTTTCTTCAACCAGCTTGGAAGTGCCCGAGGCGGTTTTAACGATGGTGTAGTAGTGGTCACCGGCCAGGTTCACCGGCAGGCTTTCGCTGCCCAACTTGGCGGTGTATTGGCCGCCAGGCATGAACTCGAAATCATTGCTGCCCTTAGGGGCGATTTCAGCAGGCTTACCGTTGCCAACGGTCGACGTCACTTCAGCGTTGCTTGCGTTGTATACACGTACGAACGCAGAGCCTTTTGGCGCGGTAGGGCCGTACAGCGCGCCATCACCGGCGGCGAATGCCTGGGTGGACAACAGGCCAAACCCTACGGCTACAGCGCAAGCCTTGGCAATGCGGGAAGTACGAAGGGCAGTCTTGAAAGTCTTAGCGGTCATGTGCGTTCCTCTCGGCGAATATGAAACGGTGCCGTTTATCAAATTAATTTCAGTTGCTCTGACCAGCAGCCAGATTCTGATTACTGTCCTGAGACTTCTTCAGTTCCGCGATCCAAGCCGGATCGAACCCACTAAGATCATTCTTCATGGGTAAGTAACGCTCAGGGAATTCCCAAACAATTACCTGCGGCGGATTATTCTTGAAACCATCGCTCTGCAAGTATTTGAGCATCGGCAGAATAGGGCCGTGACCTTCTTCGGCATAATTCACCACATCGCTATGCAGCGACTCTTGAAGCGCCCCCAGGAAGTTCCAGTGCGCGTTAGCGCTGTAGCTGGTACCTACCAGCCCGACCGGGATGCTGCTGGTGCCGAAGAGTGCATCTTCATTCTCCACTGCGCCTTCGACAGCGTGAGTTGTCTTTTGTTGCAAACTATCTGGCTCTGGAAGCAAATTTGTGAAGAGCGGGTCCAGTGGCAAGAAGGTAGTGAGATCACCTTTATAAGGCTGTGGTTCTGCGGCTTCGGTTACATATGTGACGGGCTGCACATTAATCAAGGATTGTGCCGAGATGGCGGCGCCAATATTACGTGCTACAACTTCCGCGCCCAGTGGTGTCCAGTGGGTATCAGTGCGTAAAAACACTTGCCCCTGCTGTTTGGCCTGCTGCAACGGCTGCATCAAGTCCGGCGCGAAGATGCCTGCCTGCCGCGCCTGAGCATGGAACTGCTCATAGAGGTCCCGGTGCATGCTGGCCGGCTTTTTATCGCCAAAGTGCTCTGGATACAGGCGCGCCTTGGCAGGGATGATCGCCATCACCAACTTGATGTTGTTTTGTTGCAAACGGTCACGCGCGCCACGAATCAGGTCGAAGTTTTCCTGCTCGACCTGTTCGCGGTTAGCGACTGGCTTGAACTCTTCATCGGTGAACAGCCACTGGTCCTTGCCCAGTACCACACCTGGTCGGCCCTCGTGGAAGACCTTGTAATCCACGGCCGCCCAGAGGTTGGTGCCCAGACGCTTGATCGGGAATTCCTCGTCGTAGTGCGTCTCCACAGCCTTGGAGAGCCTGCCATTGAGGAAGGTCATCTGTTCGGTGCGCTCGAAGCTGCCGAACGACACCAAGGACCACAGCCCCATCAGTACCAGGATGCCGAAGAACAGGGCGATGTAGAGGATACGTAATGAACGTGTCATGGTCGGCTCGCTCAGAACTGGAAGTAAAGGAAAGGCGAGAAGCTCTGCGCCGACAGCTTCAGGATCGAAGCGACGAACAACAGCAGAATCAACGTACGCATAAGGTAACGGGGCCAGTCGGCTACCCAGTAGGCAGGCTGAACCTGATGGCCGGCCGATTGGGCTTGCACCAGCGCTGGCTGATCACCCGGCACGGCCTTGATCTGACCAGGCTGGGCGGTGGCCGGGCCATTGGCTTCGACGCCTTGCTGGCGCTGGGCTTCGGCTTTCTGAGCACGAGCGTTGATAGGCGCCTTATAGAAGTCGCGCAAGCCGAAGATCGCCATGGTGATATAGGCCACCACCAGGGTTGCGATCTGCAAGCCAGTCAGGTTGGCGCTATTGAGTTCGGACAAGCTCCACTCACCGAAGCTGAACATAGCCTGGTACATGCGCAGGGCAACGTGTACGTTTTCGGCGCGGAAGATCACCCAACCCAATACCACCAGCAGGAAGGTAAAGGCCCACTTCACTGGGTTGAACCGCCGTGGCGCGGCGTCTGTGCCCAGGGCACGCTCGATGGCCAGCCACAGGCCATGCCACATGCCCCAAATGATGTAGGTGAAGTTCGCACCATGCCACAGGCCGCCCAGCAGCATGGTCAGGAACAGGTTGCGGTAGGTGGCGAAGGTACCGCCACGGTTACCGCCCAGGGTGATGTACAGGTAGTCACGCAGCCAGGTAGACAGGCTGATGTGCCAGCGCCGCCAGAACTCGGTAATGGATTGGCTGATGTACGGTTGCTTGAAGTTCTCCATAAAGCGGAAGCCCATCATCAGGCCAAGGCCGATGGCCATGTCGCTGTAGCCGGAAAAATCGAAATACAGTTGCGCGGTATAGGCCAAGGCCCCAAGCCAGGCATCGCCGGTGGTCGGGTCTGACAGCGCAAAGGAATGGTCCGCCACGACCGCGATGGTGTCAGCGATGAATACCTTCTTGATAAACCCTTGCATGAACCGGGTCGCGCCCTCGGAGAATTTATCCAGGGTGTGGGTGCGATGGTTGAACTGGTCGACCAGGTCCTTGAAACGCAGCACGGGGCCGGCGATCAAGTGCGGGAAAATCGCCACGAAGGCGGCAAAGTCGATCAGGTTGCGGGTGGCCGGAGTATCGCCACGGTACACGTCGATGATGTAGCTGATGGATTCGAACGTATAGAACGAGATGCCAATCGGCAAAATGATATGGGTCAGGATGAACGGTTCAAGGCCGAACGAAGTGATGATCTGGTTAAGGCTGTCTACGCCGAAGTTGGCGTATTTGAAATAGCCCAATACCACCAGGTCCACCGCTACGCCAAGCAACAGCCAGCGTTGGGAGGCTTTGGTGCGCACGCCATTGGCGCCGATGCGCAGCCCGATAAAGTAGTTCCACAGCGTAACGGCGGCAAACAGCGCGAGGAAGTCAACGCGCCACCAGGCGTAGAATACATAGCTCGCCACCAACAGCAGCAAGTTGCGATAGCGCGTTCCGCTCAGGTAGTACAGGCCGAAAAAGATCGGCATGAACAGGAACAGGAACACGTTGGATGAGAAAACCATCCCGATCTCCTTGTTTTTTCTACACTGGGGGCCGCTATGACCCCCCCACACCCCCCCAACTCATGCTGAGGGGAAAAGTACAAAGGGGGTCATACGCCTAAACTGACCCCCTTCGCTTGTTTACTGCTACTACGGCAGGGGGTTAATACCCGTCGTCATCGTCCTTGTCGCCCTTACCGCCCTTCTCCCCTTTCTCATATTGTGGGTCGAAGGTACGGGTCAGGTCACCGCCAAGGCGGAAGGTCTTGAATGGCTCCATTTCACGCTTGCGGGTGATGGTGTCCGGCGCGCAGTCGTAGAGCGAGCAGTAGGGTTCGAGCCAGGCGTACTTGCTGTCGATTTTAAGATCGGTCATGTCCTGCTCTTCGCCGTTCTTCTGCTCGAACTCTTGCGGCTCCTTGGTGCCTTCAAGCACTCGGTCACCCAGGCGCTTGAGGGCGCCGTTGTTTTCCGGGCGCAGGTCTACACCGTTGGCTTGGGCGAAGCTGGCGATCATCGCCAGCGGCGGCAAGGCATAGTTGTGGTAGGCCAATGCACGCTGCTTGCGCTTGAGCTCATTAGGCAGGAAGCCTTGGTCGTCGATCTGGTTGGCGGCGACCTTGAATTCCTTGATGGACCAGTCGAACAGGTCACGACGGTCAGTCACGATGGCCGTGGCCATGACCGACCAGGCAGCCCAATACGAGTGATTGTTGATCTTCTCAAGCGGCAGGTTGCTCCAGTCGCTCACCACTTGGTCAGCCATGCGGCTGAACCAGGCTTCGATCTTCTGGGTTTGGGCTTCACGCCCCTGCAGCGGATGGGCCTGGGAGAACTTCAGGCGCAGGTAGGACGAGGACATGCTGCCCAAGGCCCACTTACGCATGGATTTGCCGGTGTGGTTGAAATCCTTGGACATCAACGCGTTGGCATCGGCCCAGGTGCTCAGCCAGTTCAGGGTGCAGTCCAACTCGGCGGGCTTGCCGTCGCGCAGGTACTGCATCACTTGCTTGCTGACGCCCCGTTCCAGGGTGGTGATGTCCTTGGTAGAGTCGCGGAAGGCTTTTTCCGAGACTTCATTCAAGGTAGACCGTGCTTTGTCCGAACCTTCGTACTTGCTGCGAAACTGCAGCGAACCAGTGTACGGAGTAGGCGCGGCTGGGCAATCGAAGTTCCCGCCTTTCTTTGGCTTCTCGATGCCGTCGTAGTATCCCTGAGGTGGTACCAGCCCCGCGGCATGTGCCACGGAGCCAAACATGGCGAGGCCCAGCAGCGCCGGCGCCAACAGGCGGCGGGCGACGCGTGGGGTAAAACGAGAAGTCAACATATGCATTCAGCCCTCAGAGCCCGGCTTGTACGTTGCGCTTGGCAACACCAGGGAACACGTTGCGTTTGCAAATCTTCGCTTCGACTTTCTGCGGCCCAGCCTTGGCGTCTTCTGGCCCGTGCACCTCTACCGCCAGCAGGTTGCGATGTGGCCAGTCGGCGTCGTCACGCAGCTCGAAGGCAAAGCGCCCGTCAGTATCGGACGTGGTTGGTTTTTCGATCTTGATGTCTTCGTGACGGCCGTCCATGTACCAAATGGTTGCCTTGAAGTCCTTGACCGAGGGGTCAGCGAACTTGATGTCCACTTGGTGGTTCCAGTTTTCCAGCTCCTTGATACCGTTCTGGCCGTTGACCAGCAGTTCGGTCGCCTGGTTAGGCTTGACCACGCCGCTGCTCGTAAGCTCGGCGGCCTTGCCTTCACAGCCATTGCCCATCAGCGCCATCATCTGGCGGTAAGTGGTTTCTTGGTCCAGCGGGTAGAGCGGCGAGAATTCCCACACCAGGATTTTTGGCGGTTTCTTCTGGAATTCTTCGCTGCCCAGGTACTCGAGCATGGCGCCGTCGAAGCCACCACCGGGGAAGGCTACGTTCAGTACGTCGGTGCCGCTGTATTGCTGCAGGAAGCCGGCGAAGTTGTAGTTCTTGCCGCTGTGACTGGTACCTACCAGGGTCACGTCGGGGCTTGCAGTGTCGCCGAACAGGTCGCCATCGGCCGCTTCGCCCTTAGGCTCGGTGCTGAAGGTGTCCATGTACTGAATCGCGTAGCTGCTGCCGCACAACTGGCCAGCCATGTTCTGCAGGGTGCCGGTTTTACCCATGCGCCCAGAGACCTTGGTTTCGTACTCTTTCTTGGCGAGGCCCGCGTAGCCCGGCACCTTTTTCATGGTGTCGGCCACGATTTTGGCAGTGCGTTGCGCGCCATAGGGCGTCCAGTGCTGGTCGCCACGGAAGTAGAAGTCATGGGCCTGTTGCTCGTTGGTGAGCGGCGACAAGTCCGGCACGTGGTAGCCCATGGCCTGGAAGCGGCCAAGCATGTCTTTGTAGTTTTTCAGCGCGGTGTTGTAGTCGAAGCGCTCGCGGTCGGCCGGCAGCATGTGGGCACGGTCTACCAGGCCACGGGTAGGCTGGTACACGATCACCACTTCAACGCCACGGGCCTTGAAGGCGTCGTGAAGTTCTTTCATGCGCCGATAACCTTCGGGCGAGGTCTTGAATTCGGTGCGCAGGTCTTCCACGGTCCGGAACAGCCAGTCACCCTCGCCTTGAATCAACGTGGTGAAGTTTTTCTGATAGCGGGAAACGTAGTTCCTGGCATCCGCCGCGGCCGGGCATAACTGGCAGCACGGCTGGGCGGTGAAGCTAGGCGGCTGCACTTCGGCGGCCTGCGCGTTGCCCGACGCATAAAGGGCAGCGGCAAGGCCCGACAGGCTGAGCAGCTTGATCAAATGTGAATGCATGGAAATGGTCCTTAATCCTGCGCCATGTCTGTCTGTTTCTCGACCGGGTCGATCAACACTGCTTTTTTCTGGCGAATCAGCAGGTCCAGAATTTCGGTTTGATGATCACCCAGGATTCCGCTGAAGCTAATGCCACCCTGCTTGGTCGGCGCCAGCATGGCCACACGGTACAGCTCGATACTCAAAGGGGAGTCGATCGCCAGCGGGTTGGTCCCGTTGCCAGACAGCTCGCCGCCTACCACGATCATCGACACTTCAGCATCGAAGGGGTCCATCTTGATATCGCGGTCGGTGTCGCTCAGGTCTTTGATGTGCCCGTAGACACCGGTCAGGCCATTACCCATCGCCATGTTTTCGTACAGGCGGATGTTGGTACTGTTACGTACACGGATACCGTGACGCTTGTTGGCCACCAACTTGTTGCCCCACAGCAGATTGTTGCCGCTTTCATACAAGGTGATGCCGTCGGTGTGGTTCTGGTAGATCTCGTTGTAAGCCACCAGGTTGCCCACGCTGTTACGGTCTAGCACCACGCCTGAGAGGTGGTTGTCGTAGCTGCGGTTATTGATGATGAAGCTGTCGTTCACTTCACGGGATACGATGATGCCGTGCTTTTTCTTGGTCCCGTACACCGTGTTGTCCGCGATGATCAAACCGTGTGAGCGGTCGTGCGGGTCGATGCCGTAGATGATGTTGTCGTGGTAGGTGTTGCTCTTGACCACAAAGCCTTGGGTCTCGTAGCAGTAGTAGCCATACCACATGTCCGAGAAGGTCGAGCCGATGATCCAGCCAGTTGGCTCGCCACGGCCCATCTGCACCTTCATGCTCGGGGTGTACTGGGAAATACTCACGCCATAGGACTTACTCTCGTTGTAACCGAAGCTTTTCATTTCGGTATTCACAAGGTACGTCTCGGTGCCACCCCAGCTCACCAGGAACGGGCGAAACTCGTTAGGCGTCTTGAACCAGGCCTGGTCGTTCTTCGCCTCGTTCCAGCCGGTCACCTTGGTGTCGAAGGTGAACAGCTTGCCGTCGTTGACGATGAACGAACCGCCTTCCTGGGACAGGCGCAGTTCTTTCACGCGGCCGTCGATTTCCAGGATGCCCTTGTGAGCGACCACGATCGGCACCCGCGCCAGCCAAACCCCAGGCGAGGTTTCGCGCAGGTACTGCTTAGGCACGGTTTTGCTCAGGTCGTTGAAGTTCACATAGCCTTCGTCGACGAAGATCGCCTGCGGAATGCCACGCTGCTTGCCAACCCAGGCCATCATCTTGTTGTCGCCACCAATGAATGCCTTGAGCGGCAGCTCTTGCATCATGCGGCGCATGCTCACCTTGCCGTGGGTGCTACGGTCAACCTTGGCATGCGCGGCCGCGGCGGTATAACCGGTAAGGTCGGGCAGCTTGGGTGGCGCCAGGTTCAGCGGCTCGATGGGGGCGCTGGCCACGCTGTAGTTATTGGCGACCTGCAGTTCCTTGGTGGTACTCGGCTTGGCCACGGCCTGGCTGGCAGGCATGGTTGCCGCCAGGGCAGTGCCGCCAGCAACCAGCAGGGCGCCGGCCAGCACGGCGATTGGCCAGGCGGCCTTGCGCCCCTGCGGCCGCACCTTGCTATATGAATGCTTCATCTCATTGCACTCCCTTGGCGGTACCCATCAGAAACGCCAGATGACGTCGACGATGGCCCGGTGCATATAGTTGTCCACGCCACCGGCATAAGCATCGCCAGGCTTGAACACGCCAGCGCGCAGGCGTACCAGGGCGGAAGGCTCATCGAACGATTGGCTTACGCTGGCCGGCAGCAAGCCTTGCTTGAAGTACTTGGTTACGACCAGGTCCATTTCCTGACCCAGGTCTTTCTCGCCGTCATTGAGGGGCAAGGTCGACAGGGACAGATCACCCGTGGTGGCGTCGGCGGATTCGTAAGCGGCATTGATGTTGCTGCCACCGATCCGCGAATCGCCGTCTACCCGCCAGAAGCGGTGGTAGATCAGACTGGCGTCGTAGTCTTCCTGGATTTCCCAAGAGGCGAACAGCGAAGCGGTCTGCACGTTGGCCAGCTCAGCCTGGAAGGCCTCGCCGAAACGGCTGATGCGTGAACGGGTACCGGTCCAGTTGGAGCGGTTACTCTGCAGGCCATTCTGTTCGTAGTCCTTGCTCGCCCGAGCGTAGGCCGCGCCCACTTGCCACTGGGGGTCCAGACGCAAGCGCACGCCCAAGTCAGTGGCCCAGCCGCTGATATGGTCGCCTTCGGTATCGCCAGCGGTGACGATGCCGTTGTTGTCGCTACGGCTGAAGGTATCGCGATTGCCGGTCAGCCAAGTCAGGCTGCCCCAGTAGTTGAGCTGGTTGGTGTTGCGATGGTTATAGGCATCGCTGGTCGCTTCCAGGCCCAACCAGGTCAGTTCACCACTGCTGGTCTTGTCCAGGTCGTCGATTTCTTCACCGGCCTTGGCCAGGTCGCCGTCGTCATGCACATGGTGCGCGCGCAGGCCTACCCACTGGCTCGGTGCCCATTGGTACTTCACATCGCCCCATACATGGGTACGGTCTTTGTCGTTGGGAGACAGGCGCGAGAAGTCGGTGCGGTAGTCGCTGAAGCGCTGGCCTACACCCAGGTCCGCCTTGAGCAAGGTGGTGTCCAGGTTCCAGGTCAAGGATTCGATGTAGTTGTCGTGCCACTGGCCATCGTCCTGACGCAGGCGCTGACGGCCGAACTTCAGCAGCTCGCCCGGGTACGGGGTCAGCAGGCGGCTGTAACCTACCCAAAACTCGCGCAGGGCCAGGTAGCTGTCGTCAGCTTCCCGGTCCTTGCTGTAGTAGCGGCTGTTGCCCGAACCACTGACGTTATCATCAGGCTGCAGCAAGGGGTCGGTCTGGATAGTGTCGGAGGCAGTCACCGCCTGGCCCATGACATAAGCGCTCCAGTTGCCCCACTCGCCATACGCCCAAGGGCGAATGTCGAGGCCGATACCGTTGACGTCGCCGCCGGAGCGGGTGCCCAAGTCGCGGTCGTCTTCGGACTGGCCCGTGACTTTCACTTCCAGGCCGAAGTTATCGGTCGCGGTCAAGGCCGCCAGGGTGGGGCATGACCACAAGGTAGCGAAGCCCAGGCCAACACCGGCCAACATCCATTTGTTCAAAATCATAGGGTTTGATCCTCACCGACTGCTGTTTCCGGCAGCGCGTGCAGCGCTACAGGGGTGTTGCCCGGGCTTGGCAGCGTGCCACGGGCCGCGGTTTCCTGCTGCAGCAGTTGCTGGGCCTGGGCCCGCATTTGCGGTGGTAGCTGTTGTTCGACAGTGGTTGCCAGGTCCAGGATTTCCTGGCGTGGCTGCGGCTGAAGCATGGTCTGGTTCTTCGCCAATTGGCTGAACACCCAGGCGTTCACGGGGTTCGGCATCGTACCGCGGCCACCAGAATACAGCTGGGCCAGGGCAAAATCAGCGCTGTTTTGGCCACGACGGGCGGCGATCAGCAAGTTGTCCACGGCTTTTTGTGGCGCAACCATGCCCAGGTAACCCCGGCGGTAGATCTGGCCCAGGTAGTAGTAGGCGCTGACCTGGTCGGGAATGGCCTTCTTCAGGTGCTCCTCGGACTTGGCTGCGTCAGGCAGTACCACCTTGCCTTCGTAGTAGATCTTGCCCAGCAACAGCTCGGCGCGGCTCGGGTCAGCGTCGTGACCCTTGTCGATGTAGCCCAGCAGTTGGTCGGTGTCGCCCAGGTCTGGGTAGTCGTACTGCAACTGCGCCAGGCTGATGTAAGCGCCTGGGTAGGTAGCAGTGGCGCTATCGAGCAGGGTCTGGGCGGTTTTCGGATCAGGCGTGCCCAGTTCCGGGTTGGCCAGGATACGCGCGACCGCGTCTACCCGCGCCGGCTGAACTCGGCCAGCGGCGAAGGCGTCCTGCAGGCGCTTGACCAGCGCGGTTTGATCTTCGGCGCGGTTCTGCTTCTGGTAAACGGTCGCCAGCTCTACGTAGCAGAGGTCGTTGGCATCCAGGGCCGCCTTACAGATGCGTTCCACTTCGGCCAGGTTCTGGTCGTAGGTGTTCTGCACCCGATAGAGAATGATCTGCGCCAGGCCAGCTTCCGGGTAACCGGCTGCTTTCCACTCGTTGATCTTCTGCTGCGCGTTGATGTTCGGGAAGCTCTGCGGGTACTGAATGTACAGCAGCGCCAGGGACATCAAGGTACCGCCTTCACCACTGTTGAAGGACTGCTTGAGCAGGCCTTCAGCTTCGTGGCGCTCAGCCTCGGTGCTGTTGGGCTTGGCGGCCAACAGCTTGCCCAGGCGGGCAGCGGCGCGTGGCGAACTGGCCGCCGCGGCGCGGTAGGTCGCCTCGGCCTTGGCCAGTTGCGCCGGATCGCCACTGGCGACCCAGATGTCGGCCAGGCCAACCTGGGCATCGGCGTAGCCCAGGTCTGCCAGTTGCTGATAGTTCTGCTGCGCCAGGGCAACGTTACCGTTCTTCATGGCTTCGTTGGCCAGGCGCTGGTCCGGCAGCCCGGCGCAGCCCGCCAGGCCCAGGGCCACGGCCAGCGCCAATACGGCCGGCCGGTGCAAGTGTCGTAGAGTGTCAGCCACGCTCATTCTCCTGGCGCTCACTTAGAAACCGTGGGCCATGGCTTTGTCGATCAGCCAGTCCAGGGAAGGACCATGGGTGCTCGACACGTCTACCGGACGACCAGCGAACTTGATGTCCAGAGGCTGGTCAGGCTTGATGGTCACACGCATGTCGGTGGACAGGTCGTCGCTCTTGAGGTTGGTGGACGAGATCACTTGACCGGAACGCACTTGGTCGTCGCCCGCTACGCGGAAGTCAACCTTGGTGCCTGGACGAACGTCGTCGATCTGGCGGTAGGTGTAACGCGCTTCGATGTTGGCGCTGGTGTTACGCGGTACCAGGTTGAAGATCACGTCACCTTTGCTAGCGTATTGGCCGTTGGCGACCATTTGCTGAGCCACGACGCAATCGCAAGGCGAAGTCAGGGTGCCGGTCATTTGCTTGCCGAACAGCTCGGTGACTTTCTGCGGGGTCAGGTCTTGCTCTTCCAGGTGGCCCTTGAGTACGTCCAGCATGCTGGTGCTGAAGGTAGCCAGTGGCGAGCCTTTAGGGGCCATGCCGTTAGCGCCGATCAGGCTGGACACGGTACCGTCGCGAGGCATGGTGATGTTCATGCCAGGGGCGCTTACCAGGCCGGATTCGGCGTGGGTCACGAAGTACAGGTTGTACACCGACTTGAAGATATAACCGAAGGCCACCAGGCCAATCAGGAAGATCCCCAGGCTGAAGGTTATGGCGCGCAAACGACCGAAGAAGCTCATGTCATTGCCTGCGGCCTTGCGCTTGCGGGCCTTGGTGAAGTTGTCGCGCTGCAGGGTACCAAGTACGTCGCCCATGGTGACCAACTCACCGGACAGGTGAGAGGTGATCAGGTGGCGCAGGGTAGCGATGTCGGCCTGTTCCAGGTTTTGGAACTGGGCGCCAACGCGACCGTTGCCTTCGACGGAGCGAGCCTGGAACTCTACGTCCATGCCCAGGCCCAGGTTGTCGATGACGAACATCAGGCGGCCACGGTACAGCTCGCCTTCTACGACGGGCTTCTTGGGCATGAAGGAGAAGCCACCAGCGGACAGTTCGTCCACGTTGGCTTCCTGGGTTTCACGGTTAGGGCCGATGAAGCGGATTTTCGCTGGCAGACGAACACGTGCGTGCTGGCGCTGGGCTTCGGACTCATGGACCACATTGGGGTTGACGGCTGTATTCATGGCAATTGTTCCTACTTAATCCATTGAGGGCTGGTCAGACGATCGCAAACAGGAAAGCGACGAAGATACTGCCTGCCGAAAACGTCATGGTCCGAGAAGACCAGGTGTTGAACCACTGTTGAAAACTGGCCAGATCGCGCTTGGTAGAGGTTGGCTGGCGAGTCCAGGACTGCCGGTCGAGCCTGAAGAACACGTAGATCTTCATCAACGCGCCAACGATCTGGTTGTAATAAAGGATGATCGGATACGCTGGCCCCACCGGGTGCCCGCTGAACGCCAGCAGGATGGTAAGAATCAAGCGGGTGATGCCGATCCATAGCAGGTACGCGAACAGGAAGGTCACGCTGTATTTAAGCGTGGCGATCAAGGCCGCGGTCAGGCCCAGCAGCGAGGTCCACATGGATACGCGCTGGTCGAACAGCACCACCATGGTGAACAGCCCCAGCCGGCGAAGACCCAGGCCCAATGCCCGAGAGTTCTGGCGCAGGTTGTTGCCATACCAGCGGTACATGAGTTTGCGGCTAGCCTTGACAAAACTCTTCTCAGGCGGGTGCTCCACCGTATTGATGGCCGCATCCGGCACATAGAAGGTGTCATAGCCCAGGCGCATCAGGCTGAACCAGCTCGACTTGTCGTCACCGGTCAGGAAGCGGAACGTACCCAGGCGCCAGTGCTTGAGTGAGTCGCTTTCTACGTCGGCGATAAACATCGGGTCGGTTACCACCGAAGCACGGAACACCGACATCCGACCGGTCATGGTCAGTACCCGCTTGGACAAGGCCATGGAGCACATGTTGATGTGGCGCTGAGCGAAACGCAGCTTGTGCCATTCACTCATGATGTAGCCGCCGCGCACTTCGCAGAATTCGTTGGTGGTCAAGCCACCCACGTTCGGCCACAGGGCGAACCAGGGTACGGTCTTGAGTACAACGCCTTCGTTAAGCACGGTATCGCCGTCGATCACCGCGACAACCGCGTGCTCGTCAGGCATGTGCCGAGAAATCGCGCGGAAGCCATAGGCCAGGCCGTCGCGTTTACCGGTACCGGCGATGCGCACGAAGTCCAGGCTTACACGCTCAGGCGGGCTCATCTTGGCCCACAGCGACTTCATGAGCATTTCATCGCTCATTTCCACCAGCGAGGCCACGATGGTGGTGGGGTAGCCACAATCGATCGCTTCGCGGATGACCGATTGATAAACGGCAGCGGTGGTGCTGGCGTCGATACGGAAGCTTGTGACCATCAGGAATACATGGGACGGGTCAGCCGCCGAACCCAGCTTGCGCACTTTGCGTCGCAGGAGCGGATAGACCACGTACAGGAACAACATGCCGCGCACGAAGTGCATGGCACCCATTGAATAGCGCCAGATACCCACGGCGCCAATCAGAAATATGAAATCCTTGGAGTCCGAGTTGAACAGCGATGGGGGGAGCGCAAGCGCCAGGCCCATCAGCAGACCCAAGTAAAACAGCCATCCAGCAGCCTGGAGCAGGCCGTGTTTTAGCCTCGACATATCCGCATCCGTCTCTTCATCGACCGCCCGGATCGGCGTTCGAAAGTGTTAAGGCAGGCGTAAAGAACCGCGGGGGCCCGAAAGCCCGCCGCGGTCACGGCTGTTACCAGCAGATACCTTCGTAGCTTGAATTCGAATCGGTCGCTTCTTTTTTCAGGAAGCCGACCAGGTCGAAGACTTGCTTGCCAGCTGGCGGGTTCTGCAGCATCTCGCCGAAGGCCTTGTCACCGTTACCCAGGATCAGGACTTCGGCATCGTTTACCACGGCGTCGAAGTCAGACTTCAACAGCGAGGAAACGTGAGGGATCTTCGACTCGATGTATTCCTTGTTGGCGCCCAGGATACGAGCGTGCTCAACGTTCTTGTCGTAGATACTCAGCTCGAAGCCTTTACCAATCAGACGTTCGGCCAGCTCTACCAGCGGGCTTTCACGCAGGTCGTCGGTGCCGGATTTGAAGCTCAGGCCCAGCAGGGCAATCTTGCGCTTGCCGTAGCCGCTGATCACGTCGTAGGCGTTCTGCACTTGTTGCTCGTTGCTGAGCATCAGCGAGTTGAGCAATGGCGTTTTCACGTCCATGGCGCTGGCGCGGTAGGTCAGGGCACGAACGTCCTTGGGCAGGCAGGAGCCACCGAAGGCGAAGCCTGGACGCATATAGTAAGCCGACAGGTTCAGAACCTTGTCCTTGCAGACCACTTCCATCACTTCGCGGCCGTCTACACCGGCTGCCTTGGCGATGTTGCCGATTTCGTTGGCAAAGGTCACCTTGGCGGCGTGCCATACGTTACAGGTGTACTTGATCATCTCGGCCACTTCGACCGGCTTGCGAATGATCTCGGCGTCCAGCTCTTCGTACAGGCTCTGCAGCACGTCACCGGACTCTTTATCGAACTCGCCGATAACGGTCATTGGTGGGTGGTCGTAGTCTTTGATCGCGGTGCTTTCGCGCAGGAACTCAGGGTTTACCGCTACGCCGAAGTCAACGCCGGCTTTCTTGCCAGAGTATTGTTCCAGGGTAGGGATAACCACGTTCTTCACGGTGCCTGGCAGCACGGTGCTGCGAACCACCACGGTGTGGCGCTCGGTTTTGTCTTTCAGCACTTCACCGATGCTTTTGCAAACGGCTTCGATGTAGTTCAGTTCCAGGTCGCCATTCTTCTTGCTTGGCGTAGGTACACACAGCATCGAAACGTTGGTTTCGCGAACGGCTTTGGCGAAATCAGTGGTGCCGCTCAGCTTGCCCTTGCTCACTGCGCTAGCCAGGAGTTCTTCCAGGCCAGGCTCGACGATTGGCGATTTGCCGTTATTGATCAGGTCGATTTTGACCTGAGAAACGTCAACCCCAACTACATCGTGACCACGAGCTGTCAAGCAACCCGCACATACCGCGCCAACATAGCCCAAACCAAAGATGCTGATACGCATCGCTTCACCTCATGTGTTTATCACGCCGACTCACTCAGGAGCCAGCTGGGGGTTAATTAACCAGCAAAAATTCAGGCACCAGGATGCATAACAGCCAATCTGTCATTACGACCGTTATACAACCTAATGCAGGCATATAATTCCGAGCGCCCTTTGAATGCGCGCTCAACTAGGGCAATGTGAACCCACGCTTACCGGGTTCGCCCTGAAATGTAGCCAGCCTTTATGACAAAACGGCTCACTTACTTTCGCTACTTGCCTTCGCTGGTATTATTGTGCCTTGCGAATCAAGCATTAAGCCGTATGCATGAGTTTGCCTTGCAAACTCGGGAACTGGCCTTGCGTTGAAGGTAGTTATAGTGTGGTCTCTCCTGAGATTAACCTTCGGGCTGCCTCTGCAATACCCTTGATCACACGGCTGGAGCACTACATCCAGACGCCTCCTTCTCCTGCTTTGTACGTCATCTCTCACACGATCCTGAATCGGTACGCGTCGTATGAGCTACAGACACCCCAGTTAGTTCCGGAGAGGGTAGACCGCTCGTGCCATTTTCCTTCGGATTTTTCCTACAGAAAGCGGGGTAATCTACCTATTTTTACGTGTTAAATCCTTTAAATACAATAGCTTGAAATCGTTAACCACTAAAACACCAGCGCGGAAAATTTTTTTGGCTTTTTTAGGTTTTTTTTGGGTTTAGCGCGGGGCGATTACAAGGCCAGGGAAAACAGACTTTATATTGGCGCCAAACTTACGTCAAATTGCAGCTTGCACGAGGTTTGGAGCCAGTTTTAGAGGCAAATTATCCCGCAAGCGAGTGTGATTCTCATCACACTTCAAGCGTCTCGTAAAAAAACCAGGTTATTTAGCGTAGAACAGCCAGGGGAATACCGGTATCCAGCCTCGTCGAACCCCTTCAGCCCCTCCGGTTGATCGATACGTTGGGTAATCACATAACGGGCCATCAGCCCCCGGGCTTTTTTGGCGTGAAAGCTGATGATCTTGTACTCGCCATTTTTCTGATCACGAAATTCGCAGTCGATAATCCGCGCGGTCAACGCGCTTTTCTTGACTACGGAGAAGTATTCCCTTGAAGCCAAATTAACCAGTACCTCATCGCCCTGCTCGGCCAGGGCAGCGTTCAACCACTGGCTTACCCGCTCACCCCAAAAGGCGTAGAGGTCCTTACCCCGTGGATTGGCCAAGGCAGTGCCCATTTCCAAGCGGTAAGGCTGCATAAGGTCCAGCGGCCGTAGTAGGCCATATAAGCCTGACAACATACGCAAGTGCTGTTGCGCATAATCGAAATCGGCTTCGGAAAAATCTTCGGCCTGCAAACCGGTATAAACGTCACCTTTAAATGCCAGAATGGCCGGGCGCGCGTTTTCGGGAGTAAATACAGGTGACCAACTACCAAACCTGGCAGCATTAAGGCCAGCGAGCTTGTCCGAAATCCCCATCAGCTGGCTGAGTTGGGCGGGGGTATAGCCGCGCAACACAGCCACCAGTGCCTTGGAGTGTTCGATAAAGGCAGGTTGGGTAAACCCAGAGGTGGCCAAGGGCGTTTCATAATCAAGGGTCTTGGCCGGCGAGATTACCAACAGCATGGGGTGCTCCTGAATAAAAGAGGCAAAGCTTGGCCCCTGCGCGGCTGCGCTTCAACACCCTTGTGGCTATCACTTCGATAAATGCGACAGCCGCCGGCCCGCTGGCTATGATGCCCCCGACCCTTGCCATGGAGAACCTTGCGTTGCGATTGCCCCCTTTGATGCTCGCCTTAGCCTTATCGTTCGGGTTTACCGGTGCCCAGGCAGCACCGGCAGAAGTCGCTACCCTGGACCGGGCGCTATGGCCTGAAGCGCTCAGCACCCCTGCCCTCTTCGATGTGGCATCGCGTGCGCAGATTTTAAGTTTCGCGCGGGAGTTGCTGACCACCGAGGCACTGGACGAAACCGCCCTGGCCGCCCGGCTGGACCTGCGGCAAATCAATATGACGGCTATCAACACCTTGCGCGAGCAGTGGTGGCAGCGGCTATGGGTGGGGTATGACCATGCCCAGCAAAGCTGCGAGGAAGACGCGTCGTTCTGTTACGCCATCGACAACCTGGACGACCTCAAGGCACAGGCCGGGCAATTCGCTGTGGCATCGGATTCCTTTTATGCAGGCTGGGCCGAGCCAGGCCGGGCCTTTAGCCGCGCCTACCTGGATGAGCAATTGCACATGGCTGCGCTGTTGCCGGATATCAGCAGCGAAGTGACGACCTTTTCCAAAGTGGAGCACAACGGCGACAGCCTCAATGATCGGGTGTTTCTGCTGACCTTCGACAGTGGCCCCAGCCCGGCCGAAGGCAATACCGACTGGATGGCTGATTTTCTACGGCGGCAAAGGCTGAGCGCGACCTTCTTCGTACTGGGCAGCCGGGTAGAGCAACGTCTTCAGGGCGGGGCCATGGATGACCTCGACGGGGTGTACCGCGAGCAGTGCGTGGGGGTGCAAGGCTGGCAATATCGCTCCCATAGCCAATGGCTGGACTGGCAGAACTCGGTACTGCGCAGCGTGGCCCTGGTGCAAAGCCAGCTACCGGATACCTACGTGCCGCAATTTCGCCCGCCCTATGGCCAACGCAGGGCAGACAGCGGGGAGTTCTTCGAGGCGCAGCAGTTGGACGTGGTGCTCTGGGACATCGACGCTCAGGACAACAATACCCAGCTTAGCCCCGAGGACAGCCGCGACCGCGTGCTGAGCCTGATGCTGCTATGGCGCAAGGGGATCATTCAATTCCACGATGACCAGCTCAAGGCGCGTACCGCCGTGCCTGCCGTGCTCGCCGCTACCGCCCAGAGCGGCATTGCCTGGGAAGACTGCCGGGATTATCCATGAAGGGAAGCTGCAAACTGCAAGAGAAAAGGGCTGCGACTATGCCCTTGTGGCTAATGCGTGAAAGGCGAAGCGATCCAGGCCTTGAAATCGGCCAGCCAGGGTAGAAGGTCTGTGGTTGACTACCGACTGTAGCGGCAGCCAGCAATCTCGCCAAGGGTTATTCGTCTCGCCGGAAAATAAACCTGCAAAGCGCGCAAAGTGCTTTGTTCCTTCGCAGGTTTTGCGGTACTAAGAAGTAGACCGCCGAACCCTGCCGACACAGGTGGCGTCTACCCGGGCTCCGCTGTATGTCGCAGGTCTCTCTTTGGAGTGACGGCGGCCATTCGAGGCGCGGTACCGTTCAGGTGCTGCGTCCATTGGCTCCCACGAAAGGTGACCGAGTATGGATGAACAAGGACGCACGCTTGCCCCCCACCAGCATATTCTTTATGTGCTGGATACAAACGTCCTGATCCACGACCCCAACGCCCTGCTCAATTTCCAGGAACACCACGTTGCTATCCCCATGACCGTGCTTGAGGAGTTGGACAAGCTCAAGGACGGTAAACATTCGGTCGCCGCCGAATGCCGCCAGGCCATCCGCCTGATCGACAAATTACTGGGTGAGGCCACGCCCCAGGACGTAGAGCGCGGCGTGCCTATCCAACGGGGCAAAGGCGACCCCAAGGGCTTTCTGTCTATTCTGATGAACAAGCGGGGGGCGCTGGAGAGCCCGCTGCCCGACCACCTCAACGATAATGTGATCATCAACCAACTGCTTGACCTGCATACTCGGCGGCATGACCTGAACGTGGTGCTGGTCTCCAAAGACATCAACATGCGCCTGAAGGCGCGCGGCTGCGGCATTGCCGCCGAAGACTACAGCACCGACCAGTTGGTGGATGATGTATCCCTGCTGTCGCGTGGCTATCATAGCGTGCCGGGTTCGTTCTGGGACCGCGTGCAGAAGGTCGATACCCGCCAGGATCATGGCCGTACCTGGCATCGGGTCCAGCTTAGCGAAGTGCTGCCCGCCGCCCATGTGAATGAATTCATCATCGATGAGCAGGGCTTCGTGGGCTGGATCAAAGCCGTGCGCAATGATGAGCTGATGATTCTGGACATGCACCAGGAGCCGCTGCTTCATCAGGAAGCCTGGGGGCTTAAGCCCCGGGACATTCACCAGGCCCTGGCTTTGTTCGCCCTGCTGGACCCGGACATTCACTTGGTGAACCTCTCCGGTGCGGCGGGCTCGGGCAAAACCATCCTGGCGCTGGCTGCGGCCATCGAGCAAACCATGGTAAGCAAGCGTTATCGGCGCATCATCGCTACCCGCAGTGTACAAGGCCTGGACCAGGAGATCGGTTTCTTGCCAGGCACCGAAGCGGAAAAAATGGAGCCCTGGCTGGGCGCGATCACCGACAACCTCGAAGCCTTGCACATGGATGACGAAAGCACCCATGGCAGCGTGGATTACATCCTTAGCAAGGTGCCGCTGCAGTTCAAATCCCTCAACTACATTCGGGGCCGCAGCTTCCAGCAAAGCCTGATCCTGATCGACGAGTGCCAGAACCTCACGCCACACCAGATGAAAACCATCATCACCCGCGCCGGTACTGGCTCCAAGGTGGTGTGCCTGGGTAACCTGGCGCAGATCGACACCCCTTACCTGTCGGCAACCAGTTCGGGGCTGACCTACCTGACCGAGCGCTTCAAAGACTTCCCCCATGGTGTGCACATTACCCTGCAGGGTGTGCCGCGCTCGATCCTGGCGGAATACGCTGAAACTCACCTGTAACCCTTCGCCAGGCGACCCCGCCGGTTTCGCCTGGCCTCCCCCGCCGCGTTGCCGCGACCGGGTTAGACATGGTGGCATGGCCGGTCGCGAGCAAGCTCGGCTGCTACGCGGCGATGAGCTAACGGATGATCACGGTGCAGGTGGTCCCGGCAGCCAGCAGCATCCCCTCGGGCACTTCATCCAAATGAATGCGCACCGGTACTCGCTGGGCCAGACGTACCCAATTAAAGGTAGGGTTCACATCCGCCAGCAGTTCGCGGCTTTCAGGGTTGTCCCGGTCGTAGATGCCTCGGGCGATGCTTTCTACATGCCCCTTCAGGGTTTCGCCGCTCATCATCTGCAACTCGGCCGTATCCCCCACCCGCACATGGGGCAGCTTGGTCTCTTCGAAAAACCCGTATACCCAGAACGAATGCTCGTCCACCACGGCCATTTTCGCATCACCGGCCTTGGCGTAATCCCCGGCGTGTACGTTCAGGTTAGTCACGTAGCCATCCACCTGGGCCACCACCCGAGTGCGTGTCAGGTTCAGTTCGGCCGCCGCCAGAGCCGCCTGGGCCTGGTGGTAGGCAGCCTCGGCGGCATCGGCCACGCTGCTGGCGTCTTCCTGGTTTTCCTTGGAAATCACCATGGCGTCCAGGTCGGCGCGGCGCTTGGCATTGAGCCGGCGCATGCTCCAATCGGCCTTGCGCGCGGCCACCTGCGCGCGCGCCTGGTCCACGGCGACCTGGTAATGGGCCGGGTCCACCTGGATCAGCAGATCGCCCTTGCGTACCTGTTGATTGTCCTTAACCGGCACCGCTACCACATAGCCTGCAACGTCGGCGGCCACATTGATGATATCGGCCCGCACGCGGCCGTCCCGAGTCCAGGGTGTGTCCATGTAACTGACCCACAGCACGCGCCCCAGCCACAGGGCCAAACCGAAGACAATCAAGGTACCAACCACGCTAAACAGCTTTTTCATGAGGTTTCTCAGCGGTAAACAGTGAGCGCCAACGCGCCGAATACACAAAAGAACAGGCTTAGCCTCAACAGCGCCGGGTGCCAGAACCAGCGATACACGTCCAGGCTGGCGAGCAAGCGGTCCAACCCCCAGGCCACACCCATGGCCAGAATCAGCATCAGGGTCAGCGCGGGCAGGTACACGCCCTGGAACGCAATTTCACGGGGCATGGGTCACTCCAGAAGGGGCAGGCAATTGAGCAAGTGGCGAGCGCGGGTCCAGCAAGCTGCTACGAATAAAATGCAGGTAGCTTTGCATCCGCCGCAGCACGGAGGTATCGAAGTGCCGTGCGAAGGGCTCGTCGGCCTCGCGTACGTTGCTGATTGCTTGGTCCACCGCGGCCAACGCCCGCTCCCGGTTGGCGAAATCTGGCTGAATAAACAAGCGGATCAACGCCCGGCCCATGGCGCGGATCGCTTGCCGCCAGGGCTGATGCTGGGCATACGCAGGGTGTACGAACAACCCCTCCTGCTCCTGGCGAATCTCGATCACCGCGTGGCCGATTTCCAGCACTAGCAGCATCCAGCGCAGCAGTTCGCGCTGTACGTCGGGCTGAGCCGCCGCCAGTCCATAGGCGTGATGGACAATGTCCCGCGCACGGCTCTCGAAGCCACCCAAGCGTTTAGAGGGCGCGCTTACCGCGAACACCATCAATTGCCGCAGCTCGGCTTGCAGTTGCCGCCACATCCAGCCAGCGTTGGGCGGCAGAATGACTGCCCCGGCCGCCGCGCACACCAGCATGCCCAGCACCATGGCGATATAGTCATTGATAAACCCATAAGGGTTGTACAGCGTGAGGTTGTCAGGCACTGAACCGATGGAAAAGAAAATCAGCAGCCCCAAGCCATACCCGGCCAAAGGCGGGCGAGACGCCAAGAAGGCCCCCAGGGCAAATACCGGTGCAAGTACCATGCACAGCAACGGGAAACCATCGATTCGCGGGTACACGTACACGTACTCGACAAAGCCCACGCAGGCACCCAGCAAGGTGCCGCAGGCCATTTGGAACGACATCCGCCGAGGGTTGGGCGTGGCAGCCGACAGGCCAATGGTCGCGGCGGCCACCAGGGTCATGGTGGCGCCGCTGGGCCAGGCCGTGGCGATCCAAAAACTGCCCAGCCCTAGCAGCACCAGCGACCCGCGCACACCCGATGCGAGGGACGCCAGCCAGTGGGTATGGGCCTTGTACGCATGCCGCTGCTGTTGCTGAGGGTCGTGATGATCGGCCAGGGACGCATGGGTAAGGGCATAGCCTTGCAGCGCCTCGATAAATCGATAGAGCAATTCGAAGGCGGTATGAAAATCCAGCAGATCTTGGTCGCTGGGCTTGGTGTCCAGAAACCCCGCCCGTAGCGCGCGCACCTGCTCGGTGAAGTGCTCGCGGTAATGCTCCAGGGCAGCAGACAGGCGGCCAGCATCTTCCAGGGTCAGCGGTTGGCCGGCGAAGGGCGTCATGCAGCCGGCGAAGGCGTCTAGACCCGGCGTTAGAAAGGGCCGCACCCGGCTGTTGCCATCCAGGCGTGCCAGCAGTTGATATAAGGCATTGAAACGAGTGGTCAGGGCCATGAACTGGTTATTGAGGCGGCTGACCCGCCCGCTGCGCCGACGCATGTGCGGGTCTTCGAACGCCGTGGCGCTGCGCAGCCCTTCCAGGCCTACGGCTTCGGCCATAAAGCGGGCGTTGCTGTGCTCGAATGCGGCCTCGCTCCCCCTGCCGGCCAAGTTGTCCAATACAAAGGCGGCAAAGGTCCCGAAGCGCTGATACAAGGCGTTGCGCATGGCGGCGCTGGCTGACTGCGGCAACACCGCCGCGCTCACGCTGGTGGCCACCAGCAGCCCCAGACAAATTTCCAGCACCCGCCAGAGGGCTGCGAACAAGGCCCCCTCGGGATGGGCCAGCACGGGTAAGCCGATCATGGCGGCGGTATAGCCCGCCAGCACGAACCCATAACCTCGAAAATTACGCTGGCGCATCGCACCCGCCGAGCATAGGCCCACCCACAGGGCCAGGCTGGGCAAAAACAGCTCGGTGTTCTGGGGAAAGACCGCGATCAGCGCCAAGGTAACCATGGAGCCAGCCAAGGTCCCCAGCAGGCGGTAAAAGCTTTTGGCAAACACTTGCCCGCTTTGCGGCTGCATCACGATAAACACTGTGGCCAAGGCAGTGCGCGGCTGCGGCAGCTCCAGGCGCATGGCCAGCCATAGCGTAAGGAACGCCGCCAGCAGCACCTTGAAGATAAACACCCAGGTCACGCCGTCGCTACGGGCCCATTCCAGGCCACCTCGCCTCAGGCGCGCGGCTAACGACCCCATAGCCAGCGTCATGGCCTTACCCGCTTACGCGCCTCATCCATCAGCGATAGCGCAGCGGGCAGCCCAGGCGCGTTCAACCGACCTGGCGCTGGGCTGTCGCTACCCGCCTCCAGCCCGCCACCCAGGGCCGTGACAAGATCGACCTGGGTCACCAGGCGGGCGGCCTGTACGTCTTCTTGTACCGTACGCTGACGCAACAAGGCCGTTTGCGCCTGTAGCACCTCCAAATACCCGGTCAGGCCCCGTTGCCAGCCAACCGTGGCCAACGTCCAGGCGCGCTGGGCGCTGGCCACCGACTGCTCGGCGTAACGTGCCTGGTGCGCCAGTGAAGCACGGCGGATCAGTTGATCGGAGACGTCCTTCAGGGCATTGGCCAGTACCTCTTGATACTGAGCCACCGCCAGATCGTAGCCACCGGCGGCCTCGCCCAACTCAGCGCGCAGCCGGCCGCCATCAAACAGCGGCAAGCTGATGGCAGGGCCAGCGCTGTAGCCTAGCTTTTGCCCTGTCAGGAAGGCCAGTAGGCCACCGCTGGTGGTCATGTATCCCAGGCTGGCGGAGAGGTCGACGTTGGGATAGAAACTGGCCTGGGCCACTTCGATACCCCTGGCCTGGGCCGCCACCTGCCAGCGGCTGGCGACCACATCGGGGCGCTGCCCCAGCAACTGCGCGGGCAAGTGCGTGGGCACACCTAGCCCTTGCGCCAGGCTCAGCCTGGGCCGTTGAAGGCCCGCCCCCGCCCCAGGGCCCTTTCCGGCCAGGGCCGCCAACTGGTTACGCGCCTGGGCGATTTGCTCTTCCAGCGCATCGAGCTGACGCTGAGTTTCGGGGATCAGCGTTTGCGCCTGGCTGACCTCCAACTGGGTGCCGATTCCTGCCCGTAAACGCTGGTCAGCCAGAGCCAATACCTGGCGCTGCTGGCCCAGGGTCGCTTCGAGAATGTCCTGCCGGGCATAGCTCAGCGCCATACCGATATACACCCGTACCACGTCCCTTACCAACGACAGCCTTGCCTGCCGCGCCTGGGCCGCGCCCATATGGGCAAGGTCCAGCGAGCGTTCGCTGGCACTGCGGTCCCGGTGCCACAGGTCCAGGTCATAACTGAGGCTCAGGCCTGCGTGATTGTCCCACGTGGTGTGGTCGGCCAGGTCGCCCGGCCCATAGAAACCATCGGTTGGCCAGTTGCGTCGGTCGAAGGTAGCGCTTGCGCCTAGCTGTGGCGCCTCCCGGGCCTCAGCCAGCCCCGCGGCGGCCCGTGCCTGGCGCAAACGCGCATTGGCCGCCGCCAAGCTAGGGCTACCGGCAAGGGTCAGGGTTATCCACTGGTTCAGCTGAGGGTCGCCAAACCCTTGCCACCACTGGCGATCGGGCCAACCGGCCTCGGCGGTGGCTGCCTCAATGGCGGCATCTGTAGCCAGTTGGTTCGGCGCCGGCAGTTGAGCCTTGGCGGCGATACCCCCGGTGCCTACGCAAGCAGTCAAAGCCAGTGAGAACGCACAAGCACTGAGTGCTTCAAGCACTCGAAAAAAGCGACGCGGCACAGCAGCAAGTTCCGGGGATAGAGGGGTTGGGGCAGGAATGGAGGGCGCCATTCTAAGGTGGCGGGCCTCGGCCGATAAGCGGTTATTGTTGCGATTCTTTGTTACTCGGAAGAAGACAATCCGCCGTGCCAGGGCAGTCGAACTTCGTAAAAGATCATCCAATGGCGCTGATGAAACCTTTCATGCGAGCAAGACGGGCTAGTTACGATTGTGTAACTTCATGCGACAATTCGCCGGTTCATTCAGAGAACGAGCCATGGACACCCTGCAAAACATGCGCGCCTTCACCTGCGTGGCCGAAGCTGGCAGCTTTACCGCGGCCGCCGGGCAATTGGATACCACCACCGCCAACATCTCCCGCGCCATTTCCAACCTTGAAGCACATTTGCAAACCCGCCTGCTCAACCGTACCACCCGGCGCATCGCCTTGACCGAAGCAGGTAAGCGGTACCTGGTGCGTTGCGAGCAGATCCTGGCCTACGTCGAGGAGGCCGAAGCCGAGGCCAGCGACGCCCATGCTCGCCCAGCCGGCCAATTGAAAGTGCACACCATGACCGGTATTGGCCAGCACTTCGTGATTGATGCCATTGCCGGTTACCGCAAGGCCCACCCGGACGTGACCTTCGACCTTACCCTGGCCAACCGCGTGCCAGACTTGCTGGATGAAGGTTACGATGTGTCCATCGTGCTGGCCAGCGAGCTGCCAGACTCAGGCTTCGTGTCTCAGCGCCTGGGCATCACCTACAGCATCGTTTGCGCCTCGCCCGAATACGTGCGCGCCCATGGCGTGGCGCGCAAGCCTGGAGATTTACGCAACCATGCCTGCCTGCGGCTGGTCAGCCCGGTGGTGCAACTGGAACGCTGGCTGTTCCATGGCCCCGAAGGGCAGGAAATGCTCAATATTACCCATGCGCCCTTTCAGGTGAACTCCGCCGATGCGATGAAGACCGCCATCTCCAGCGGCATGGGCGTGGGCGTATTGCCCATCTACGCGGCCATCGATGGGCTGCGTAACGGCACGCTGGTACGGATGATGCCCGAGTATCGGTTGCAGGAGCTGAACCTCTATGCCATCTATCCCTCTCGTCAGTACCTGGACGCCAAGATCAAAACCTGGGTCGAATACTTGCGTGGCACCCTGCCGGACCTTCTCGCCGCCCAGGACGCCGCCTTGCGCAGCCATGTGCAGCGCTTCGAGGCCTGAGGTTATAAGCTGCGAGCTGAATTGCCGTAGGAGCCAGCGGAGCTGGCGAACAGCACGCCGCTGCTCGGTTTAACGTGCCGAAAATTGTGCAAGCCTATTTTCGCAAGCTTGCGCTCGCGCCTACATGTGATAGTAGCTTAGCCTTCACTCTCCGCCTGGAATCGTCCCGATGAGAAAGACCGTACTTGCTTTCAGCCGTATTACCCCGGCCATGGTCGAGCGTCTGCAACAAGACTTCGATGTGATCGTGCCGGACCCTGCCAAAGGCGACTTCGCGGCTCAGTTCGACGAGGCATTGCCCAAGGCCCATGGCTTGATTGGCGCCGGCCGCCCTCTGGGCGAAGCGCAGCTTAAGGCCGCCGCCAACCTGGAAGTTATCTCCAGTGTCTCGGTGGGCTACGACAACTATGACGTGGCCTACCTTACCGGTCGTGGCATCGCCCTGACCAACACGCCGGATGTACTGACCGAAAGCACCGCGGACCTTGCGTTTTCGCTACTAATGGCCAGCGCACGCCGCACCGCCGAATTGGACGCCTGGACCAAGGCCGGGCAGTGGAAAGCCAGCATCGGGCCCGAGCTGTTCGGCAGCGACATTCACGGTAAAACCCTGGGCATCGTGGGCATGGGCAACATAGGCGCAGCCGTCGCCCGGCGCGGGCACTTCGGCTTCAACATGCCGGTGGTGTACAGCGGCAACAGCCGTAAGGACGCCTTGGAAGCCGAGCTGGATGCGACCTTCCTGCCCTTGGACGAGTTGCTGGGCAAGGCGGACTTTGTTTGCCTGGTCGTGCCCTTGAGCGACAAAACCCGCCACTTGATCGGCGGCCGCGAACTGGCGCTGATGAAAAAATCCGCGTTCCTGATCAATATTTCCCGTGGGGCGGTAGTGGATGAACCTGCGCTGATAGAGGCCCTGCAAAACGGTACCATCCGGGGCGCTGGGCTGGATGTATACGCGCGTGAACCCTTGGCGGACTCTCCCCTGTTCGCCTTGAAAAACGCGGTGACGTTGCCCCACATTGGCTCGGCCACCGGCGAAACCCGCCAGGCCATGGCAGAGCGTGCCATGGACAACCTCACGGCTGCGTTGAAGGGTGAGCGCCCTACCGACCTGGTGAACCCAGATGTGCTGAAGCGCTAACGCTCGCGCCTAACTGGCCAATGCCTGGTACAGGCCCAGGGCAAGCGCCCCGGGCATGGCCAGTACGGCCAGGCGCAGAGCCAGCTTGGGGTGATAGGGCAACAGCCATACCAGCAGCCCCGCGCTAGCCATGGCCAAGGCCAGGCTTCGTACCAGGCCCATGGCCCAGCCTGCGCTGATCATCAAGGACAGCATGGCCAAGGCCAGCAGCACTACGCCAGCGATCCGCAAAATCACTTGCAGAGGCTTGCTGAGCTTGCCTCCTCGCAGCGCTTGGTGATGCCGGTCCATGGCCAGGCACAGGGCCATAAACCCTGGGTAACACAACATCGCCCCCAACAGCATCACGAAACCGCCCTGGCCGCACGGGCCGGCGCCTGCTCCGCCACGCCCTTGAGGGCCAGCTTGCGCGCCATCCAGCCTAGCGTACCCGCACAGCCCAGCAGGCTAAGGTCTACCCCGGCCGTGGCCCAGTCATTCGCGGCGACGGCCTGGGTTAACCCGCGCGATGTGGTCAGCATGCCCAGCAGCGGCAGAGAGAGATAAAGAACGGCGGCCACGGACAATTGCTCGATCCAACCCTGGCGAGTCGGGCGCAGGGCCGCATGAAGCAGGCTGCCCAGCCAGGCAAGGAAGAACACCCGCACCTCCCAGCCGCTGCGCTCGGCCAATGCCAGAGGCAACAGCCGATTGGCGCAGAAATAGGCCGCCACCGCCATTACCAAACCGGCAATGCCCGCCAGGTTCAGCGTGGCCACCACCCGCAGGCCAACGGGTGGCCGGGGTTGACGGGCATGCTTGAGCTGACGCTTGCTAAGCCACAGCACCAGCCCCGTGGCGATCATGCCACTGCCCGCCAAGCCAAATATGAAGTACAACCAACGCTCCAGGGGATTGGCGAATTGGCCCATATGCAGACCATAAAAGCCTCCACCTACCCACAGTGCCCCACTGCCTGGCACCGCTGACCCCACTGCCTGGCCGGTAACCCCGTCAAAGGCCAGGCTAGCGCCCGGCAAGTAAGCGATACGGTCGCCGCCATGGCGATAGAACACCACGCGGGCGTTTTTATCACCGGGGTTCTGGACCTCTATGCGGCTAAAGCGTGCGCCCGGCCATTGCGCCAAGGCCGCGTCGTACAAGGCTGCCAATGGGGCCTGGGGCGCCGCCTCGCCCTGCGCCGTAGGCGGGAAGGCATTGGGGAAGGCTTCCTGATAGAACTGCCCTATCCCCTCTTTATAAACGGTAGTGAAGGAGGCCGGCAGCAGCATTGCCATGAAAATCACTAGGCCGCTGTAGGTGATAATCAGATGATAAGGCAGCACCAGCACACCCACGGCATTGTGGCCATCCAGCCAGGAGCGCTGACCCTTGCCGGGGCGGAAGGTAAAGAATTCCTTGAAAAACTTTTTATGGGTGATGATGCCGCTGACCAGGGTCACCAGCATTACCAAGGCGGCCAGGCTCGCCATCCAGCGCCCCCAGGGGTAGCCAAGCTCCAACTCGTAATGGAAGCGAAAGAAAAAATCCCCGCCCCGGCTATCCCGAGTCGTTACCAGTTGCCCGCTGTGAGGGTCCAGCAGCTTGCTGACAAAGCGCCTGCCCTGCCCGCTGGTTTGTGGCCACATCACTTCCAGCGCGGGTTGGCGTTCATCCGGTGGCATCACGTACCAGGTAGACGCACCACCGGCATTGGCTTGCAGAAAGGTGTCGGCCACGGCGAGGGAGGCGCGAGTATCGAGCGCGCGTACGGGCACTTCGGGGTGGGCCCAGTGGGAGATTTCTTCCTTGAAATAGCTGAGCGTGCCGGTAAGAAATATCGCAAACAACAGCCAGCCAAAGGTCAGGCCCAGCCAGGTATGAAGCCAGGCCATTGCCTGACGCAGGCCTTCTCTCATACCAGTGACACCCGCGAAAGCCCCAGGCAACCGAGAGCCAGCACCAGTGTGCACCCTCCTACGCCCAGCCAGGCCTTGGTGGCGCTGGCACAGGCGAACACCCAGAGCACGGCCGCCACGTATACCACGAACCCTAGCATCATGCCGCTCACTGCCGCCTGGGCAGGCGGCGCGGGTACTAGAGCGGCAATAAAGGCACTGCTGGCACTGGCCAAGGCATAACCGCCAACGCTGGCGGCCAGGCACCGCGATGCGACACCTAGCCGATAACGCAAAGGAACGAACACTGGTTTCTTCATGGCGGCAACAGGAGAAAGGAAAGCAGCGATTCTATTGATAAACGTTCTCATACGCAAAGGCACTTTGAGCCTTGACGCACCGCGGCAGTGCGGGCCAATGCCCGACGCCTCTTGCCAGCCCGCTGTCGCAGTGAAACGGCAAAAGATTTACGCGCTCCTCCCTGGAGCAAAGGCTTGGTCAAAAGGCGGCACGCGCCTTGCTACCTGCCCTATACGGGCCACGGCATGGCACGCTGACGAACGGCTGGGACTCTGGACCAACGGTCAGAATCGCCAGAACTAACCATGGCCGCCTCAGTCAATAGGGGCAGTCGACCAAGGCAGGTGAAGTATGGACAACCCCTTTCAAACCATCAGCAATGCGTTTCAGCCGGAGTATCGGGTCAACCTGAGTATCCAAGGGCTGGATGGCACCATTATGCTGACGCTGTCCAATGATCAAGGCATGGTGGCCAAGCGGATGATCAGCCTGGCGCAGCGTAAGGACCCGGTGCGTCTGCAGCGGCTGATTGACAGTATCAAGTTCGGCATTGCCATCGAACGCGGCGACAGCGCCATGGAAATGCTTGCCGCGATGACCGATTCCAGCAAGCAGCCTTTGCTGCCCCAGCCGCCCGCGGCTGATTGGCAAGCGGCCGCGGGGTCCCGCTAAGTTTCAGGTTTCGCCTTTTTCCAGCTCTACGCCCACTACCTTACCCGCACGCACTTGCCGCGGCCCCTCGATCTTGATGGAGGGGTAGCGTGACGAGGCATAGCGCACCACCAAAATGGCAAAGGCCAGCAGCAGGATTGCCCCAGACAGGTACACCACCCCCAGGTCTGGCGGCGCATGGTGCGACACGTCGGAAATCAACAGGCGCGTCAGCGCGGTGATCGCCACGTAAATCAGAAAGCGCACCGGCATGTGGTTGGTCTTGAAATAAATCCCCACCATCGCGCCCAGCTCCAGGTAGATGAACAACAAGAGGATGTCATCCACGCTGATGGCGCCTTTTTCCAGCATTTGCATGAACGCCATGACCGCCGCCCAGGCCGTAACCCCGCCAATAGCGAACAGCGCCAGGTAGTGAAACCCTTCTACCAACAGGTTGCCGAGCGATTCCGCGCAGTCGTGTACCCGATCTCTCAACGCATCGGCCCAATTCTTCTTCACTGTATCCATCCTTTCACATGAACCGGGCTAACCTGCCCGGACAGCTGTTACACCAGAAGATGCAGGCTGATTCAAGCACGCGGGCTTGCCTGCGCGCTCATGACACTGTATAAATAACCAGCATACGCAAACGCTCGCGCTTGAGAGGCCCTCATGGCTGTTGAAGTTCTGTATCGAAGCACTCGTGATCTGGAGACCATATTCTTGGATAGGAAACTCGCAGACGCACACGATCAAATGTTGGAATTGGCCGAGGTCGTCGGTCAGGTTCTGGAAAAGAACATCGCTGGCCTGAATGAAAATCAGGCTGAAGAAATCGGCATTTTCCTGGCCAAGCACAGGGCGGTGTTCGCTTCGGCCTTCAAGAGCAATATCGATGCCCTGGCTGATCTCAAGTAGCCCAAAGGGCTTGATGGCGGCACTCTTAGCCCTGCCCGGTAGGCGGTTCGCACTGGACGAACACGGATTACCGCGCTACAAGAACTGAAGCACAGTGAGGCTGGCCTCGCTGGCAACGGTTGGCTGAACGGAGTGCCCTGCCCTATGAACCCACGTCAAGCGTGCCTCGACTGTATAGGCCGCGCGCCGTGCGCATTGTTTGAGGCAGCGCTGTGGCTGGCCGCCGAGCATGAGCCTAGCTTGCAGCCCGCACAGGTATTGCGGCAGGTTCAAGACTTACAAGGCACCATCGCCGCACAATTACCGTCACTGCCTGCACGGGAATTGGCCCAACCCCTGCTACGAGCGCTTAGCGCGCAGGGGTTCGCCCAGGACGATCACCTGCCTCTGCGAGTAGATGCTGCTCTGGTTCACCGGGTACTGGCAAGAAAGCGCGGCCAACCCCTGGCACTTGGGCTGTTGGCGCTGGAGCTGGCCCAGCGCATGGGCATTGCGCTGGTAGGCATTAACTTCCCAGGCCACTTTCTATTGCAGGTGCCAGGGGCCGACCATGTGTTGGACCCCTGCGGCGGTCGGCGGCTGTACCCCGAGCAATGCCGCGAACTGCTAGCCCGCCAGTACGGCGGCGACGCGAAGTTGCGTGCAGAGTACCTGGCCGCGGCTACCCCTACGCAGATGCTGCAACGACTGTCCCGTAATTTACGGCAGTTGCATGCAAGCCAAGGCGAGTACTTGCCTGCCTTGAAAGACGCTGAGCGAATATTGGAGCTGGGCCCCGGTACAACCGCCGATTACCTGGCCCGGGCGGCGTTATACCAACAGCTCGATTGCCCCGAGGCAGAGCGGTTTGACGTGGAGCACGCGCTGCTGCTCAGTGAGGACCCATTGCAACGCCTGCGCCTGACCGAGCGCCTGCAACGTTTGCCAGGCGCTGGGCGTAGGCTTCACTGATTAACCGTTCTGCCCTGGTCACGCCGATGTTATCCGGCCTCTGCACTCACCAAAGCCCAGGCTGCCTATACCTTCCTTACGGCAGCGTGCCCGCAGAATCACTTCATCACCGTCTTCGAGAAAATACCGTTGCTCACTGTTGGCCAGGGTAAGCGGTTGCGTACTGCCCAGGGTGATTTCCAGCAGGCTGCCCAATTGGGAGGGTTGCGGGCCAGAGAGTGTTCCCGAACCGAACAGATCCCCTGCCCTCAACTGGCATCCATTAGCCGTGTGGTGGGCAACCATTTGTGCCACCGTCCAGTACATATGCCGGGTATTACTCAAGGAAATGCGTTCCGGTGCCTGCCCCTGCTGGCGCATCAGGGGCGTTTGTAGCCACACCTCCAGTTCGATGGCCAAGGCCCCGTTACGCTGGTCTTCATCGCTCCACAGATAAGGCAAGGGCGCAGGGTCCCCCGCTGGCCGTGGGGGCTGAGCGTCACGGAAAGGCTCGAGGGCTTCGGGAGTGATAACCCAAGGAGACAGGCTAGTGACGAAACTTTTTGACAAGAACGGGCCCAGTGGCTGGTATTCCCAAGCCTGCACGTCCCGGGCGGACCAATCGTTGAGCAAGCAAAAGCCAGCAATATGCTCGCCGGCCGACGCAATGGGCAGCGGCTCACCCCGCGCATTACCCTGCCCCAGCCAAATGCCCAGTTCCAGTTCGAAATCCAGTTTTGCGCAAGGCCCATACTCCGGTTCACTGGCGCCAGGCGCCAACCGTTGCCCGCGGGGGCGGCGAACGTCCGCTCCCGAGGCGCGTAGAGTCGAAGCCCGGCCATGATAGGCGATGGGCAGGTACTTATAATTGGGCAGCAAGGGGTTATCTGGACGGAGCAGCCGCCCTACGTTGCGCGCGTGCTCGATACCCACGTAAAAATCGGTGTAATCGCCAATGCGTGCCGGCAGGTGCAGGTCGCAATCCTCAGCGGGAATAAGGCACGGCCGCACCAGTGCCTGCTCAACCGCTCCATGGCTGAATACTGCTAGCAGTCGCTCGCGCAGCGCCTTGCGCGGCCCCGGCCCTTGGTCGAATAAGCCATTCAGAAACCCATCAGCGCATGCCTGCACGGCTTGCTGAGCTGGCCCACTCAACAGGCCTGTGGCATCCAGGGCTTGCAGGTCGAGAATATGCTCGCCCAAGGCAACGCCTGGCCTACGGGGGCCACCCCCCTGATTAAAGATACCCAGCGGTAGGTTGTGCAGGGGGAAGTCCCCGTGACCATTGGCCTCGATCCACCAACTGACCGGGGCATGAGTCAAGGTCATAGCACCCCCTTGGGCTCGAACAGCCTCGGCAGGCTTGCCCAGCAATCGTCATAATCAGGCTGCAACTGCTCGCAGGCCAAGGCGAACTGGCTAGGGCGCAGTACCTGGCTGGTTTCGAACATAAACGCCAAGGTGCCGCTCAGCTTTACCGGGGCAAGCTCGGCCGCCATGGCTATAGCGCTGGTTTCGGCATCCGGGCCATGGGCGCTCATGCAACTGTGCAAGGAGACGCCCCCCGGCTGAAAGCCTGTGGCCTTGGCATCGTAGGTGCCTTCGATCAATCCCATGAACTCGTTCATGACATTGCGGTGAAACCACGGCGGCCTAAAGGTACCTTCGGCCACCATCCAGCGTGGTGGGAATATCACGAAGTCCATATTCGCCGCGCCGTTCAAGCCGGGCGAGGTCAATACGGTGAAAATCGAAGGGTCGGGATGGTCGTAGCTGACCGTGCCCATGGTGTTGAATCGAGCCAGGTCATAACTGTAGGGCACGTTGTTGCCATGCCAGGCCACAACGTCCAGCGGCGAATGCGCCAAGGGGGCGGCCCATAGCTCGCCGAGAAACTTCTGTACAAGCAGCGTAGGCCCGGTTTGCTCGAAACACGCCTGGGGGGCGGTGAAGTCTCGTGGGTTGGCCAGCCCGTTGCTGCCGATAGGGCCCAGTTCAGGCAAACGCAGGGGCGCGCCGTGATTTTCCGCCAGGTACCCACGGGACGCTTCGCCAAGCAGACTCAGGCGAAACCTCATGCCCCGGGGCACCACAGCGACCATTCCCGGCTGAACCTCTAGCATCCCCAGTTCAGTGAACAGGCGCACAGCGCCCAACTGCGGCACAAACAGCAGTTCGCCGTCGGCATCGTAGAACACCCGGTCCATGGAGCGATTGGCGCACCACTGGTACAAGCTGACGCCGCTGACAGCCTCGGCGTGAGCAGTGGCCGCCATGGGCCGCAGCCCGTCAATAAAATCCACTGGCGTGGCTGGCAGCGCAAGTGGGTCCCAGCGAAGGCGATTGGGGTTCACTGGCCCCATGGCGAGCCCCGGCAATTGTGTAGCCATACGCTCGAAGCGAGGGTGCAAGGCCGAAGGGCGAATACGGTACATCCAGGTGCGCCTGGCCTCGGCGCGGGGCACCGTAAAGGCGGTACCGGAGAATTGCTCGGCATACAGGCCAAGGGCCGGGCGTTGAGGTGAGTTGCGCCCCTCTGGCAACGCGCCAGCAAGCGCCTCACTGCTAAAGTGGTTACCGAAGCCGCCAAGTACGGTGTGAGTGCCTGTCACAAGGCCTCCTGGCAAGTTGCCTGATTGTTTTTATTGTAACTTGATTACGCATAACGTAATTTGCCCGCCGACAAGGGTCAAGTTATAAAGGGCGCCTTTCTCCCTGGCCAAGTGGCAACCCATGGACCCGATTCCTCACAGCGGCAATGGCAAACAGAAAGTGCGTTCCGCGCAGGTGGGCACTGACATTCTCAAGGCCCTGGCCAGCCTTACCCCCTCTACGTCACTGTCTCGCCTGGCCGAACAGGTGCAGATGCCTGCTAGCAAGGTGCATCGGTATTTGCAGGCCTTGATCGCCAGCGGCTTTGCCGAACAAAATCTTGTAACCAGTCACTACGGCTTGGGCCGTGAGGCCCTGCGGGTGGGGTTGGCGGCCTTAGGCGCCATGGACGTACTTAAGCAGGCCGCGCTGCCGTTATCCCTGCTGCGCGATACCCTGGATGAAACCTGCTTTCTCGCGGTTTGGGGCAATCATGGGCCTACGGTGGTCAACGTGGAGCCTGCGCTGCGTGAAGTCACCCTGGTCACGCAGATCGGCTCGGTACTGCCTTTGCTGGGCTCATCCACTGGCCTGGTGTTTTGCGCCTTTTTGCCGGAACGAGAAACCACGGCGTTGCAGGCTGCCGAACTGTCAGCACTGACCGCCGAGCGTCAGGCCGCGCTGCCTGGGGTGCTGGATGAGATTCGCGGTGCTGGCCTGCACGCCATACACGGCCTGCTGTTGCCAGGGGTGGATGCCCTCTCGGCGCCGGTACTGGATGCCATGGGCCGGATATCAGCGGTGATAACCGTGGTAGGGCCTAGCTCTATGTTTCAGGCGCAGGCTCAAGGGCCTGCCGCCGCGGCATTAAGGCAAGCCGCCGCGGGTGTAAGTTGGCGTATGGGTTACGAGGCCGCGCGCTAACCCATTGTTACACAAGCAGCAATAGTCAATGTTGCCTGGGCTGGTTTATCCAAAGCACCTGGCCCCGTATGCTTCTCACCGCTCGAACACTGTTCAACTTAATACTGCCTTAAGCCGGATGGCTCAGTATCAAGCCTTAGGCTCGTGTACGAAATGGTTTGGCACAAAGGTCAGGCAAGGCGAAAAACGGCGAGGAAGCGGAGTTTGCTAGTTGTAAATGAGCATTCCGAGCCGGTTTTCAACGCAGCTTCACCGAGTGCCACTACATTCCGTACCGAGCCTGTGTTCAATGTGCCCCCCGACGTTGTTTATGGTAGCTCCTGAATCAACGTCATGCTTGGCCGCTGTGTGCGCAGCGGCCTTTTTTTACGCCTGCGTATTGCCTAGCAGCGCTTGCCCGAAGGCCTCGAGCCAAGGCTCTGCGTCGGTTTCAGGGGTTACACTTTCGCTGGCATCAAGGCGCAGCATTGGCTGTACCTGGCGAACGCCTAACTCTTCGAATAGCGCCTGTAGTTGTTCACCGCCAGCGCAGAACGTATCGCTGTAGCTCGAATCCCCTAACCCAATCACTGCGCCAGGTAACCCGCGCAACGCCATGGGCAGGGTATCGCTCAGCTCGCTGTACAGCGGCGCCAAGTTGTCGGGGATCTCACCCATGCCGGTGGTGGAGGTAATGCCCAGCAAGGCCTCGGGACCATAAGCGAGCATTGCAGCCAAACTGCCGCGGGGGTCGAAGTAGCAATGATGACCCAGGGCCTGAAGCTGGCGTACCGCATGGCGAGCAACGTCTTCAGCGGCGCCGTAGACCGAACCGGAAAGCAGGGCAACTCTCATGCAAACACTCCTGAAGGTAGGTTCGGCAGTTTAACAGGGGGCAGATACTGAACTAAAACCATAGCCGCGTGCCCGAGCGGCTGGGGTAGGTTAAAATGACGTGTCGCCCCATAGTGCCTGGAGGGCCCATGATCAACGCCAAGCTGCTGCAATTAGTTGTAGATGCCTCTAACGACGGGATCGTCATCGCGGAGAAAGAGGGGCCGGACAACATCCTCATCTACGTCAACCCAGCTTTCGAGCGCATGACGGGTTACCCTCAGGACGAAATCATGTACCGAGACTGCCGCTTCCTTCAGAACGGTCAGGGCGATGAAACCGTGCGGCGTGCCTTACGCGCCGCGCTCGATGAAGAACGCCCAACCCGGCAGGTCATGCGAAACTTCCGCAAAGATGGCACTGCCTTCTGGAACGAGCTGTCCATCACGCCTGTACTCAACGAGGCAGACAACCGCTATTACTACATTGGCATTCAGAAAGACGTCACCGCAGAAGTGTCCGCGCGGGAACGAATAATGCAGCTGGAACAGGAATTGGCTGAGGCGCGTCAGGAAATTGGCCGCCTCACCACCCTTCGCCCATGAAAACCCCTTGGTTTTTGGAGGTCATCATGTCTACCCCATCGATAGCGGGTTGAGGCGCCATGCAACCTAATTCCCTGCTGACCCAGGATGAACTCGACTTCATCCAGAGCATGCACCAAGGCTTGCAAACCGACGGCGCAGAGATCAGCGCCGGGCTGCTGGTCAATGGCAATAGCCGGTTGCAAGAGCTGCTTACACGCTTGGTCGCCCAGGATCACGTCACCATTCAGGCCCAGTATGAAAATCAGCAGTTGAGCTTTCCGTTGCGCCTGGAAGAAGACGAGTTTCACGCCCAGCACATCAAGCTGGGCGCCCCTACCATTTACGAAGATGGTCCGATGGTTCGCCCTTGGCGCCTGGCCCTGGCCGATGCCCTTCCCCTGCAAGACCGGCACGGTAGCCCGGTAGCGCTACGGGTAGTGGAAATCTCTATCAACGGTGTGGTGTTGGACGTACCCGGCAGCCTGGAAGCCCCCGAGGTGTTTTCACTGTGGTTCGCCCCCGCCGGCTACGAACCCATTGCCCTGCGTGGCAGCCTGGAACGGCAAATCGCCGATGGCTTGATGGCTTATCGGCTCATCCCCCACGACCCGGAGGAAGCCGAGCGGCTACGCCATTACATTCTTGAGCAGCATCGCCTCGCCCACCCGCAGCTGCACGCCTGATCAGGTATCCAGGTGCCCGGCGATGTACTGCACCAACCGCCGCTGCATCAGCCGAGCGTCCCCACCCAGGCAGGCCACTGGCGAGTTGACCAACTGGTCCTGAATCATGTCGCTCATCTCGCCAGCCAGCAACAACGGGCAATCCACATGCAGCGCCAGTTTTGTAAAGCGTTTAGCGGCATCGGCGCCAGGGGCATGGTTGGAGAACAACACCAGTGCCTGGGGTTGAATGCGCTCGCATACCATGCTTAATTCTTCCAGCGGCTGGGCCATGCCCAAGGGTTGTACCCACACCCGTTCGCTACTGAGCAACAAGGTAGCCACCAGTAATTCGAGCTCGTGGCATTGCCCAGGAACGGCGCTGATCACAATATGGGTGTCTATGGTTTCGCGCTGAACGAATTGCAGCCGCTTGAGCACTTTCCCCCTGAGAAAATGGTCAAGAAACGCCCACTCACTGGTAACGCCGAAACTGTCTTGGCGTAGACGGCTGTGCTCCCAGATGGGCATGAAGATCTCTTCGAAAGCCAGCGCCAAGGGGTAGGTCGCAAATACCTGGCCGTACAAGCGGGTCAGGGTCAGTTCATCGAAGGCCCGCACGGCAGCGCTGAGGCGGTCGCGCCAGTGTGCGTATTCGCTGGCCCCCTGCGGCAGCTCGGTGGGTGCTTCGGCCTTGGCCGTTTGGCTGCGCGCCAGTAGCTTGCCCACTTTACTGACTGCTACGCCACGTTCGAGCCATCCCAGGATCGCCCGCACTTCGGCAACATCCGCCGGGGAATACAGGCGGTGCCCGCTTTCAGTGCGAGTGGGCTGGATCAGCCCATAGCGGCGCTCCCAGGCACGCAGGGTGACAGGATTTACCCCGGTTAAACGCGAGACTTCACGGATCGGAAACAATTCCTGCTGGCTATAACCGCCATTCGCGGCTTCGTGGTGTTCGCTATCGCTCATGGTGAAAAGAACCAGGGATTTACACACTGTGAAGGGATTGTAACTGTTTGTTGAGACATGCCGCATAGACGAACGTCCAATCTGTCTACCCTGTACAAGGCCAATGCGCCTTTAGGCTGTACAAACGCATACAGCAGCGCAAGGATAGGGAATAATCCTTGCTTGAACCCAACTGCGCCCTACCACCCCAGAGCGCGGCCGCACTGCCCTTACCCCGGGCAGTGCCTGAAACCGGAGATATACAATGTCTACGCCCCCTGTAACCCTGCTGGTCGCCCGCCGCGCCGCGCACGGGCGCTATGCCGAATTGATCGCCTGGTTGCAAGAAGGCGAGCAACTGGCCAACGACTTTCCCGGCTATTTAGGCTCGGGCATCTTGGCGCCGCCTATCGGCGACAATGAGTTTCAGATGATCTTTCGCTTCGCCGATGAAACTACCCTCCATGCCTGGGAGTTTTCAGCGTCCCGTCAAGCGTGGTTGAGGCGTGGTGATGGCCTGTTCGCACAGCCTTCAGAACGCCGGGTGCAGGGCATGGACGGCTGGTTCGCCGTGCCTGCCGCTGGCAGCGCCGAGCCCGCGCCCCCGCCACGCTGGAAGCAGGCCGTGGCCATCTGGCTGGCCTTCTTTCCCGTGTCCCTGGCCTTTAACGCAGGCTTTGGCCCCTGGCTTGGGGGATTGAGCCTGGGGCCAAGAATCCTGGTCAGTACGCTGGCCCTCACGCCATTGATGGTGTTTATCTTCATTCCACTCTCCACCCGGCTGCTGGCGCCCTGGCTCAATGCAACGCCCCGCGCCCGAGGGGCGGCCAAGCCTGGCCTGCAGCCTAAATAACGATTGGCTAGCGGGGTGAGGCAGGCTCGCCAACGGTAGCATTGCCCGTGCCCTGCTCGGCTTTTATCATCACGCCCTACTTTCGCAGGAGCCTGTTATGAATGATCAACAACGCCTGGAGTTGGAAGCCGCCGCCTTCCGCCGCCTGGTTCAGCATTTGGGCCAGCGCACTGACGTGCAGAACATCGACCTGATGAACCTGGCGGGCTTCTGCCGCAACTGCCTGTCCAAATGGTACAAGGCCGCTGCCGACGAACGTGGCCTGGAGCTGTCCCAGGAGGCCGCTCGCGAAGTGGTGTATGGCATGCCTTACGACGCATGGAAACGCCAGTATCAAGCCGAAGCCAGCCCTGCCCAGGCCGCCACCTTCGCCCAAGGGAAACCCCATGACTGACTTGAATGCCTTGCGCGCCAGCCTGGAAACCGGCCAGCACCTGTTCGCCGACACCCTGGCCTTTGTAGCCGACCACTATGATTACAGCCCACAAGGCTTTCAGAACGGCACGGTCAACAACGCCGCGGGCCAAAACGAAGGCTCGTGCAAAACCCTGGGGATGGCCAAGCTAGAGGGCTTGAGTGATACAGAGGCCCTTCAGGCCTTTGGCGAGCACTACCGCGCGGTATTGGCTACACCCGCGGGTAGCGATCACGCCAATATTCGTGCGCTGATGGCCAGCGGCTTGAACGGTGTGGAATTCCAAGTGCCGCCCCTGAGCCGCAAGGTAGCGGTGGCCTGAGTACGTAGCACCCTACGAAAACGAGCGCCCATCGGCAAACGAGTCGCTACCTCGTTGCCAATGGGCGCCCGCTTTAGGCCGCCAGTGTGTGGCCGTTACTCGAAGGTGGCGTTCTGAATGCCGTCCAGGTAACGCTCCACGTCCAAGGCCGCCATGCAGCCGGCACCGGCAGAGGTAATCGCCTGGCGGTAAACGTGGTCGGCCACGTCGCCCGCGGCGAACACACCTTCCACATTGGTAGCAGTGGCATTGCCTTCACGGCCACCATTGACCACTAGATAACCGTCCTTCAACTGCAGTTGGCCCTCGAACAGGGAGGTATTGGGGGTGTGGCCAATGGCGATGAACACGCCGTCGACCGTCAGCTCGGCGGTAGTGCCATCGTTATTTTTCAGGCGCGCGCCTGTTACGCCCATGTTGTCGCCCAGCACTTCATCCAGCACGGCGTTGAGCTTAAGCTCGATTTTGCCTTCGGCTACCCGGGCCTGCAGTTTGTCGATAAGGATCTTCTCTGCACGGAAGCTATCGCGGCGGTGCACCAAGGTGACCTTTTTAGCGATATTGGCCAGGTAGAGGGCTTCTTCCACGGCGGTATTGCCGCCGCCGACCACGGCCACATCGCGGTTACGGTAAAAGAACCCGTCACAGGTCGCGCAGGCTGATACGCCCTTACCCATAAACGCTTCTTCAGACGGCAGGCCCAGGTAACGGGCACTGGCGCCAGTGGCGACGATAAGGGCATCGCAGGTGTAGGTGCCGTTATCCCCGGTAAGGGTAAACGGCTTGGCGGCAAGGTTCACGGCGTTGATGTGGTCAAACACGATTTCAGTCTCGAAACGCTCAGCGTGTTCCTGCATCCGTTGCATCAAGCCAGGCCCGGTCAACCCATGGGGGTCGCCTGGCCAGTTGTCCACTTCGGTCGTAGTGGTCAGCTGGCCACCGGCCTGCATGCCTGTGATAAGCAGCGGCTTGAGGTTCGCCCGGGCTGCATAGACGGCCGCGCTGTAACCGGCAGGGCCGGAACCCAGAATGATCACGCGAGAATGACGAGTTGCAGACATTACATACTCCTGTCGACCGGCCAATGGATGCCGCATCGTGATGCCAGCCATGCCGGCTTAAGTAAAAAAGGGATAGCAGCCAATCCGGGAGGGCCGTCGCCACTACCCCTGTAAAACCGCGTGGCTGCGACAGCCTTTTAGCAAGTGGTTAACATTTTAAGTACTAGAAGCTTAACGATGAGCGGCGGCCTTGGGAAATACCCTTTGGCAATTCCTGCCATAGCCCCCCCCTATCTCCTCCTGACGGATTTAGGGTGACTTTATATTTCCGGGCGCCCCCAATGCTTTTCCCGGTCGGTCAAAGTCGGTACCGTGCGCTCATCTTACCGCCCTGGAGCCTTGCCTGATGCCCCTACCTGTTCTCTCCGGCCCCCACTACCTTCGTCATGGCCTGAAGCTGGTAATGAGCCCTGGCTTGCGGCTGTTCGTGCTGTTGCCCCTGTCCATCAACCTGGTGCTGTTCTTGGGGCTAATTTATTTCGCCGGGCACGAATTCAGCCTGTGGGTCAGCCAGCTCATGCCCACCCTGCCTGGTTGGCTGAGCTTTCTTAATTACATTCTGTGGCCGCTGTTCGTGGTCCTGGTGCTGTTGATGGTGTTCTTCACTTTCACCATGGTGGCCAACATCATCGCGGCGCCGTTCAATGGTTTTTTGGCCGAAAAAGTAGAAGTCGTGCTACGGGGTACCGATGACTTCCCTCCCTTCAGCTGGGCTGAGTTGGCGGCTATCGTGCCTCGAACCCTGTCCCGTGAACTGCGCAAGTTACGCTATTACCTGCCTAGGGCCATTGGGTTGCTGGTGCTTTCGGTCATTCCCGGGGTAAACGTGATAGCAGCGCCTTTATGGCTGGTGTTTGGGGTATGGATGATGGCGATCCAGTACATTGACTACCCGGCGGACAACCACAAAATGAGCTGGCAGGACATGCTCGCCTGGCTGCGCCAAAAGCGTTGGGCCAGCCTGAGTTTCGGTGGGGTGGTGTATGTGGTGCTGCTCATTCCAGTGGTCAACGTCTTGATGATGCCGGCGGCCGTGGCGGGGGCTACGCTGTTTTGGGTACGGGAGCGCGGGGAAACAGGCAAAGGCCTGGTGTAGCAATGTACCGTGGGCGGGCTGGGGTTAGCTGAAATGGCACTGCCTTCGATCAGGCACGAAAGGCCTAGGCACCTCAGAAAGGCCGGGCGCAAGGCTGCCTGTGCAGCAGCCCGCGCCCTACCTCAGTGATCAATGGTGGTGACCACCTTCGCCGTGCACATGGCCGTGAGCGGCTTCTTCTTCGGTGGCCTCACGCACGCTCACTACCTTGACCTTGAAGGTCAGGCGCTGGCCAGCCAAGGGGTGGTTGCCGTCGACGGTAACGTCTTCGCCGTCCAGGTCGCGGATGGTGACGATCTGCATCTGCCCATCGGGCGCCGAGGCGTGGAACTGCATGCCGACTTCCAGCTCCTCGACACCTTCGAACATGCTGCGATTCAGGGTGCTGACCAGTTCGGCGGAGTATTCGCCGTAGGCGTCTTCGGGTTCGATGGTGACGTCCACTTCGTCTTCCGGCTGCTTACCTTCCAGGGCTTTTTCCAGGCCTGGAATGATGTTGCCAGCGCCGTGCAGGTAGACCAGCGGCGCACCGCCGGCCGAGCTGTCAATGACCTCCCCAGCATCATTGGTGAGGGTATAGTCGATGGACACAGCCTTTTTGGCGGCAATGAGCATGGGGCGAGACCTTTGTACGAGAAATTGGAAGCGCTCAGTGTAAACAAGCATTGGGCTGATTGCGAATGCCAAGGCCGCCCGGCCGACGGCTGTGTGATTGCAGGGTTTGACCAGGACAGCCATGGGCACTAGTTCGCGCGCCTCAGTTGTGGCCACACCCAGCACCTGCGGCACCTGCCGCCTTGGCAGTCGCGCCCTTGGGTGATGGACCCCGCCGCGCGCGCGGCACATCGGCCAGCCCTTTCTCTGTGGCTGGTGCGCGCAATACCCCAATGGCGGTACCCTTGGCTGATTCTGGCTGAGCGGTGAAGGCAGACCGCGGCCTGTGTTGCCGACCGAGACCTATCATGCAAACCTTTTTCATCGCGCCCACCGATTTTGGCGTAGGCCTGACCTCCATCAGCCTAGGCCTGATCCGCACGCTGGAACGCGCCGGCCTCAAGGTCGGCTTCTTCAAGCCCGTTGCCCAGCCGCACCCGGGGGACACCGGCCCGGAGCGCTCCACCGAGCTGGTTGCCCGCACCCACGGCCTCAAGCCTCCACCTCCGCTTGCTCTGGGCCATGTAGAGCGCATGCTGGGCGACGGGCAACTGGATGAACTGCTGGAAGAAATCATCACCCTCTACCAGCAGGCCGGGGTGGGCAAGGACGTGCTGGTGGTCGAGGGCATGGTGCCCACCCGTCAGGCCAGCTATGCCGCGCGGGTGAATCAGCACCTGGCGCGCAGCATGGATGCAGATGTGATTTTGGTCTCCGCGCCAGAGAGCGAGGCGCTGGCCGAGCTGTCCGGGCGGGTGGATTTGCAGGCCCGGCTGTATGGCGGCGCCAGCGACCCCAAGCTGATCGGGGTGATCCTCAACAAGGTACGCACTGAAGAGAGCATCAAGCAGTTTTCGTTAAGGCTGCGCGAGCACTCTCCCCTGCTACGAGGCGGAGGTTTCCGCCTGCTCGGCTGCATCCCCTACCAACCCGAACTAAACGCGCCCCGCACCCGGGATATCGCCGAGCTGCTCGGCGCCCAGGTACTGAACGCGGGGGACTACGAACAACGGCGGATGTCTCGCATCATCATTTGCGCCCGTACCGTGCTCAACACCCTGCAGTTGCTTAAACCGGGCGTCCTGGTGGTCACCCCTGGGGACAGGGACGATATCCTGCTGGCAGCGGCCCTGGCCTCCCTCAACGGTGTGCCGCTGGCCGGCGTGCTGCTGACCAGCGACACCCGCCCAGACCCTCGGGTGATGGACCTGTGCCGCGGGGCCCTACAGGCGGGGCTACCGGTGTTGTCAGTCAGTACCGGCTCTTATGACACCGCTACGCGGCTCAATCAGCTCAACAATGAAATCCCGGTGGACGACCGCGAGCGGGCAGAAACCATAACCGACTTCGTGGCCAGCCACTTGGACGCCACCTGGCTGCATCAGCATTGCGGTACCCCTCGGGAGCTGCGGCTGTCGCCAGCGGTATTTCGCTATCAGTTGATCCAACTGGCGCAGCAGGCCAACAAGCGCATCGTGCTGCCAGAGGGCAGCGAACCCCTTACGGTGCAAGCCGCTGCCATCTGCCAGGCGCGGGGTATCGCCCGCTGCGTGCTGCTAGCCAAGCCCGCCGATGTAGAGGCGGTCGCGCGCGCCCAGGGCATCGAGCTGCCAGAAGGCCTCGAGGTGCTGGACCCCGACACCATTCGCGGGCGTTATGTGGAGCCTATGGTGGAACTGCGCAACAGCAAGAACCTTAACGCGCCCATGGCTGAACAGCAGCTGGAAGACCCGGTAGTCATCGGCACTATGATGCTGGCGCTGGATGAAGTCGACGGACTAGTGTCGGGGCTGGTGCATTCCACGGCCAACACCATCCGCCCAGCGCTTCAGTTGATAAAGACCGCGCCTGGCTGGAGCCTGGTGTCGTCGGTGTACTTTATGCTGTTCCCGGACCAGGTGGTGATGTACGCGGACTGCGTTATGAACCCACACCCCGATGCGGCTGAACTGGCCCAGATTGCCCTGCAAAGCGCAGATTCAGCGCAAGCCTTGGGCATCGCGCCTCGGGTGGCCATGCTCAGTTCATCCAGCAGCCAATCAGCCAGCGGCGAAGAAGTGGAAAAGGTACGCGAAGCCACCTTGCTGGCCAGGGAGGCGCAGCGTGGCCTGCTGATCGACGGCCCCCTGCAATACGATGCCGCCGCCAACGAAGCCGTGGCTCGGCAATTGGCCCCGAACAGCGAAGTAGCAGGCCGCGCGACAGTGTTCGTGTTCCCGGACCTGAACACCGGCAATACCACCCACAAGGCGGTACAGCGCAGCGCGGGCTGCGTCAGCCTGGGGCCCATGTTGCAAGGCCTGCGCAAGCCGGTAAATGACTTGCCCCGAGGGGCTCAGGTGGACGACATCGTCTACACCATCGCCCTGACTGCCATTCAGGCCAGCCGTAGCCAGGGCCACTGACTGAGGCTGGCCTGGCGCCAGGTATTATTGGGCAGGCTGCTGGTATTGCTGCCCAGGAATCGGCTTGAGATTGACCTCTACCCGGCGGTTCTGAGCACGGCCATTGGCGTCGGCGTTGCTGGCGATCGGCTGGTCTGGCCCGGCGCCACGCACGGTAAGGCGCGAGGCTTCAACGCCTTGAGAGGTCAGGTAAGTGCTTACCGCCTGAGCCCGTTGCAGAGACAGGTCCATATTGTGCTGGCGGGCACCGGTGCTATCGGTATAGCCGACAATTTCGATGATGTTCTCGTTGAACTGCTTGAAGGAACCGGCCAGGTTGTTCAGAGGCGCATAGAAGCTTGGCGCGATGGCGGACGAATCCGTGCCGAAGGTGATATTGCCCGGCATGATCAGTTTGATCTGGTCGCCCTGGCGCTGCACCTCTACGCCCGTGTTGGCCATGCTTTCGCGCAGGGCTTTTTCCTGGCGGTCAGCATAGTAGCCATAACCCGCTGAAGCCGCGCCAGCGACCGCGGCGCCAATCAACGCGCCCTTGCCACGGTGGTTATGGTCGATAGCCGCGCCTGCCACGGCGCCAGCCAGGGCGCCCATGCCGCCATATTTAGCGGTTTTACTGACGCCTTGCCCGCCCTGCCCTTGATTGGCCTGGGCTTGTTCATTGTAGGGGTTTTGCCCGGCACAACCAGCGAGCACGGCAACGGCGGTAGTGGCGAGGATCAGGCGGTTAAGGGTGAACATGGCAGACTCCTGGATTGCAAATTCAAAGTATGCGAGCGGTCCGTGGCCCATAGCCCCGGGCGGGTAGCCTTCGCAAGGGAGATTTGAGCGCCTCCCTTGGAGTGAATTCCAATGACAATTGTTTCACCGTGTATATAGCGGCCCTTCAACCTGCCGAAGCAGCGGAAACACCGCCTGTCAGAATGCCATCAAGGCCTAGGGCCATTGGCCGTTAACCCGCAGGTAGCGCCACGGATGGCAAAATAATGCTACGCCTGACCGGCTGAAACTCTCGAGCGAGGGGCCAGCCCACCCGAGCCGAACGCCATGATCGACCTTACCCCTTGGAACCTCACGCTTCCCATCGAAACCCCAGCGCTGACTGTCACCACTGCCGCGCTGCCGAGGTTACAAACGTCCTACTTCACCAACAGCGGTGACAAGGTCGTGTTCTGGGCCCCGGTCACCGGTTCGCACGCGGGCAACAGCGACTTTCCCCGCTCAGAACTGCGTGAAACCTCCCCCGACGGCAAGGCTCGGAACTGGCTATACGACAGTGGCCTGAACACGCTCAAAGGTACGCTTTCGGTCAACCAGGTACCGTCCACCGGCCGTGTGGTAGTGGCGCAGATCCATGCCAAGAACGCCACGTCGCCTCTGCTCAAGGTGGTGTACCGCTATGCCAATGGCACGGGCAATATAGACCTGGAATACCGCGTAAACCCCACGGACGTGAAAAGCCCAGTGGCCTATACCGTGCCCAATGTGCCGCTCAATAAAGCCTTTGCCTATGCCATTCAAATGAACAAGCAAGGCAAGCTCACGGTGCTGATCAACAACGCAGGCCCGCAGCTTCAGCTGGCGCCGACCTGGTATGGCTACGCGTTCTATTTCAAGGCCGGTGTCTATACCCTGGACAACGTGGGCTATGCCACCGAAGGCGGAAAGGTGACCTACACCCGCCTGGATGTAAGCCACTTGTAAGCGGCCAGCGATGGCTCAGCTGGCGGCCTTGAGCGCTTTGATCCGTCGATACAGCTTGGCGGAAACCTCGTCGGGCAATTCGGCGTCATCAATAAGGTCGGTAATTCGGTTCAGCTCGATCAGCTTGGCCTGACGCGGCAATAAGGCTGCGGCCTCGATCAAAGCCGCAAAGAGTGTGCCTTCTGAAGGTGGTGTCTCGCTGAAGGGCAAGTGGGCTTCACAGATGTGCAGCACCTTAAGCAGCGTTCCATCCGAAGGGGGCTCTGATGGGTGGCCTTGGTCCACCTGATTGTACGCCCCCAAATGAAACACATGGGGCCGCGCCTCCCGCCCTTCGCTCACCCGCGCTTGATAGGTTTGCGCGCGGTCCGCCTGTTGCAGGCTGACCAGCACCTCGCCATCGCAGGATAAGCTCACCCGCACAGTAAAGGGCTTTGCCAGTTCGATGCCCTCATACACTACCTGCTTTGGAGGCGCTTCGGTGCTCGCCCCGGTGCGCAAGCCGATCTTGAAGGTGGCTTCCCGGCCGTCCTTGGTTTCGATAAATCCCTTGAGGGTAGGGTCGTTACCATTGTGACAATGCGCCTGGATTAGCACGAAACTTCCCTTCCAGTTCACTTGGATCACTTGGACTGTCAGCGCTGCGAGGTGCTGCGCCCCGTCAGCCAGCCTAAAAGGCTTGCTCTTCAACTCACAACGCGTTCGCTGAACACTCTTTGTGGTAGCTCCGCTCGTGGGCGCCCACAACACTGCGCAGTCGTGCTCATAACGCGCAAATTCGCTGACCTCGGCAATCCGGTGCCCAGGCACCGTCAGGGCCGTGCAGCCGTCAGCCTTGGGCTTGGCGGTTGTAATGTCATAAGGGGAAAGATCAACGCTAGCCATCACTGTTCGCTCCTCAGAGGCGGAAAGGGCAAAGCCGAGCTTTACCTTACTCACCCCTGATGAAGCGACAAACTAGCAAACTACCAGGTAAATGACACCAAGTCATGACTGGCCGCGCGGCCCACGCTCAACTCAACCAAACCGCCCGGTGATGTAATCCTCGGTCTGGCTCTTGTTAGGCTTGGTGAAAATGGTATCGGTATCGCCATGCTCGATCAGTTCTCCCAGGAACATAAAAGCAGTGTAATCCGAACAACGGGCCGCCTGCTGCATGTTGTGGGTTACGATGATCACGGTGAACTGCTCTTTGAGTTCGGTGATCAGTTGCTCAATACGCCCCGTGGAAATTGGGTCCAGGGCGGAGGTGGGCTCATCGAGCAACAGCACCTGGGGCCGCAGGGCAATGGTGCGGGCGATGCACAGGCGCTGTTGCTGGCCACCGGAAAGGCTTTGCGCGCTGTGCTTGAGTTTGTCTTTGACCTCATCCCACAAGGCCGCGCCACGCAAGGCTTGCTCTACCCGTTCTTCCATTTCGCGACGGTTGAGCCGCTCGTGGTGTTTCACCGCGTAGGCGATGTTGTCGAAGATCGACATCGGGAAGGGCACCGGCTTCTGGAACACCATGCCCACGTGACTGCGCAGGCGGTTCATCGAATAACCGGGCGCGAGGATATTCTCGCCATTGAGCAATACTTCGCCGCGTGCTTCCTGCTTGGGGTACATGGAGTAGATGCGGTTGAACACCCGCAGCAAGGTGGACTTGCCACAGCCGGACGGGCCGATGATGGCAGTCACGTGCTTCTCGGGGATGTCCATGTTGATGGACTTGAGCGAGCGGTTGCTGTCGTAGAAGAACTCTAGGTCTCGCACTTGGATCTTGGTTCGTTTCGGGGCGAGGGTATTCATCAATTGGACCTATCGCGCAAAAGAATAAGGCGGGAAAGCAGGCTGAGCAGCAAGACGAACAGGGTCAATACCAGGGCGCCGGCCCAGGCCAGCGCATGCCAATCGTCGAAGGGGCTCATGGCGTACTGGAACACCACTACCGGCACACTGGCCATGGGCTTGAGGATGTCGCTGCTCCAGAACTGGTTGCCGAAGGCCGTGAACAACAGCGGCGCGGTTTCGCCGGTGATCCGTGCCAAGGCCAGCAGTACACCGGTGACCACCCCGGCCCGCGCGGCACGCAGCACGATCTGCAGGGTCAGCTTCCACTGAGGCACCCCCAGGGCCAGCGCTGCTTCACGCATGGTCGAAGGTTGCAGTTGAAGCATTTCGTCAGTGGTGCGAACCACCACCGGGATCACCAGCAACGCCAGGGTCAGTGCACCGGCCAGGGCCGAGAAGCCCACCTGGTGATTGGTCATGGCGCTGACCGGCAGAATGAACGCGGTGTACACAAACAGGCCCAGTACGATGGACGGGGCCGACAGCAAAATATCATTGATAAAGCGCACCACCATGCCCAGCCGGCTATGGCGAGCGAATTCGGCAAGCCATACGCCGGCCATCAGCCCTATTGGCGTACCTATCACCAGCGCGATCAACGACATCAGCGCGCTGCCATAAAAGGCATTCGCCAGCCCACCTGGGCTACCGGGCGGGGGTGTCATCTCGGTAAACAGCGCCGTGCCCAAGGCACCGTAGCCGTTGATCAACGTGGTGGCCAGAATCCACACCAGCCAGAGCAGGCCGAACAGGGTAGCGGCGCAGCTGAGTACCATCGCCAGGCGATTCTTGAAGGCCCGCATGCGATACAGGTTCTCGTTAGGCGAACTCACAAGCCCTCCTTGCGCGACAGGCGCATCAGCATCAAGCGGGCACAGGCCAGCACAATGAACGTGACCACGAACAAGAGGAAGCCCAGGCCGATCAGCGAAGAGCGGTGCAGGTCGGTATAGGCCTCACTGAATTCGTTGGCGATGACCGAGGCGATGGAGCTGCTGGGCATCAGCAGCGAAGCGGATAACTGGTGGGCGTTGCCCAGCACGAAGGTCACGGCCATGGTTTCACCCAGGGCTCGGCCCAGGCCAAGGAAAATACCCCCTACTACCGCGGTGCGGGTATAGGGCAATACGATGTCCCAGACCACTTCCCAGGTAGTGCCGCCCAAGGCGTAGGCCGATTCCTTCAAGGCTATCGGTACCGTGCGGAACACTTCATTCATGACGGAGGTAATGAACGGGATGATCATGATCGCCAGCACGATGCCCGCGGTCAGGGTGCCGATGCCCAGGGGTGGCCCCTGAAACAACACGCCAATGCCAGGAATGGCGCCTAGGTTGTCGTTGATCCAGGGCGCAAGGTGCTCCCCCATAAAGGGCGCGAACACGAACAAACCCCACATGCCATAAATGATGGAGGGGATGCCGGCCAGCAGCTCGATGGCCGAGCCTATAGGCATGCGCAACCAGGGCGGCGCGACTTCAGTCAGAAAGATAGCGATGCCGAAGCTCACCGGAACGGCGATCAGCAGCGCAAGAAAAGAGGTAACCAAGGTTCCGTAAACCGGTACCACGGCACCGAAACGGCCAGCGACGGCGTCCCAGTCGGTGGTAGTCAGAAAATCCAGGCCAAAGGTTCGAAAGGCTTCACTGCCACCCCACAGGGTCGAGCCGGCGATGCTGGCCAACAGGAGCAACACCAGCATGGCGGCGCCGCGCACGGTGCGGCGAAACCATACATCGTGACGTTGATCCCTGGCCGCGCGGGCTTCGCTTTCACTGTGGCGCTCGGCAGTCATGTTGGTCAGCACTTGAGAATTGTCGGTCATCGGTAGGGCCACTCATGGCAAATCCCCCAGCCCGCGGTAGCCGGCTGAGGGATGGGCTTCAGGTTGCGGTTACTTGGCGAACTCAGACTGCCAGTAGCCTTCGATGCGTTTAACCAGGGTGTCAGGCAAGGCTACGTAGTCCAGCGCTTCGGCCTGGGATTGGCCTTTTTCCAGGGTCCACTTGAAGAAGTCGAAGGCGGCCTTGCTCTGCTCGGCGTTCTTAGGCTGCTTGTACATGATGATCCAGGTGGTAGCAGCGATCGGCCAAGCGTTGTCGCCTGGGGCATTGACCATCAGCAGGTTGAAGTCTTTGGCGTTGGCCCAGTCGGCGGTGTCGGCGGCGGCCTGGAAGGTCTTCATGTCAGGCGCCACGAACTTGCCGGCAGCGTTCTTAAGCTGGGTGTGGGCCATCTTGTTGGTTTTGGCGTAGGCGTATTCAACGTAGCCAATGGAGTTCTTGATCTGCTTTACATAAGCGGCAACGCCTTCGTTACCCTTGCCACCCACGCCCACTGGCCATTGCACGGTGCTACCAGCGCCGGCCTTCCACTCGGAACTGGCTTTTTGCAGGTAATTGGTGAAGTTGAACGAGGTACCCGAACCGTCCGAACGGTGAACCACGGTGATCTTGTCGCCCGGCAGCTTCAGGCCGCTGTTCAGCGCGGCGATGGCAGGGTCGTTCCAGGTAGTGATAGTGCCTTGGAAGATCTTTGCCAGGGTTTCGCCGTCCAGCTTCAGTTGGCCGGGGGCAATGCCTTCGATATTCACAACCGGCACGATACCGCCGATCACGCTGGGGAACTGGCCCAGGCCGCCGGCTTTAAGGTCGTCCGCGCTCATGGGCGCATCGGAGGCGCCGAAATCAACGGTCGCCGCTTTGATCTGAGCGATACCGCCGCCCGAACCAATGGACTGGTAGTTGATACGGTTCTCGCTGTCCTTGGAGTAAGCCTCGCTCCATTTCGAGAGCACAGGAAATACAAAGCTGGAGCCAGCGCCGGTTACCGTGGTCGCGTGGGCGACACCGGAAAGGCACAGCGAAGCCAGCAAAATCGATAGGCGATTTTTGGTCAGCAATTTCACGTCAACACCTCAGTCAGGGTCCAATGGAGTCATTCCATGGAAGTTGGCCGTGCTGATTTAATGCTTTGAATGTGACCTTTTGATGACAGTCTGTTTAAAACATGGCATTAGGACATTGCCTGATTGCGCCCTCTCGCAACCAGGCTCAAACCGCCTCATTCGGGCTTAGCGGATCCCTTCCTGGCGCAAGGCATTGGGTGAATAGTCAGACAGGCTGGCGCTGTACTGGAAGTTGTACGCCCGGCTTTCTTCGTTCTTCATGCCCAGCGCCAAGTAGCGGCCGTTGGTAAGGTCGTAGAGCGTTTCCAGGGTGAGCCAAGGCACTTGATAGTTGTAGTACGGCTGGGCATGGGCCTCGGCCACGCGCCAGAGTTGACCGCTGTTATCGTAGTGATCCACCTCCGCCGCCTGCCAGGTGTCTTCGTCGAAATAGAAATCACGTTTGGCGTAGATATGCTTGGCCCCTGGCTTGAGCGTGGCAACCACGTGCCATACGCGGCGCAGCTCGTAGCGGGTGAAATCCTGATTGATATGGCCCGGCTTTATGATGTCGGCATATTTCAGGGCAGGCGAATCCAGCGCGAAGCTGTTGGCGGGGATATACATCTCCTGCTTGCCTTTGAGCGCCCAGTCGTAGCGGTCCGGGGCGCCGTTGAACAGGTCCTGGTTGTCGGCGGTACGCATACCGTCAGCAGCGGTACCGGGGCTGTCGTAGGTCACCTGTGGCGCCTTGCGCACCCGCCGCTGGCCGGCGTTGTAGACCCAGGCGATGCGCGGCTCTTTCACTTGGTCGAGGGGTTCGTGCACCAGCAGTACCGTTCCGGCCAGGCGGGCAGGCGCGGTGATTTCCTGTTTGAAGTATGAAAGTACATTGCCCGGGTTGGCGGGGTCATAACCCTTCATGCGCTCACGGAATACAAACGAATCCTTGAAAAAAACCAAGGTGTAATTCCCGTTGGGCTGGGGGGTCGCCTGGGTGATGGCACGGCTGATGGCGCCGCCACGGTAGCGGGTGATGTGGTTCCACACCACCTCCAGGCCGTTTTGGGGAATTGGAAAAGGTACCGCAGTCTTGAAGTTTTCCAGCCCGTTGCCGTCGGCCACCAGCTCAGCGTGGGTGGCGTTGTAGCGGATGGCGGCGAACACGGCATCGGGCACTGTAGCACTTCGATGGCTGGGGTACACCGGCAGGTGGTAGGTGGTGGGGTAGCGCTTGATCATCGCTACCTGCCCAGGGGAGAGCTTGCTGGTATAGGCGTTGACGTTTTTGTCATCGATGATGAACAAAGGTTTTTCCGCCCCATAGGGGTCGGCGAGAAACCCTTTGGCGTCCACGGCCCCTGCATCCCTGGGCAAGGGTTCCCAGGCGGGGATGCTGCCGTCGGCGTTCCCTGCCTGTTCGGCCCCCATGGGTGTCAAGCTGGCCCCGAGTTTGGCTGCTTGCGCTTGGGTCACGGCGGCCCAGCTGGGGCTGGCACCGGCCAAGCCCAGGGCAACCAGCCATACCTTGGTTGTAAATGCATTCATTGGGAGGTCTCGGTCAGAAATTCACGCCAACGCTCATGGCTACGAAGTCGCGATCGTCCACGGTGCTGTACTTGCCGTCGAAGAAGTTGGTGTAGTACAGGCTTGCGGTATAGGTGTTGAGGTAGTCCGCGTCCAGGCCGAGGCTAACCGCCTTGCGGCCTTCTTCGAAGTTGCCCCCAGGGCCAGGAGAGTAGCCGTCTACGTCGTGAGACCAGGCCAGGCTCGGCTTGAGGTTAATGCCAGCGATGGCGTTGTTGAACTCCCAGATCGCGCGCATGCGATAGCCCCAAGAGTCGGTGGTGGTAAACCCATCATTCTCGCAATAGCGGCCGGCGTTGGCGCCTGCGCCGCCCAAGGTGCCAGCGTTGAGCGCCTGGCACTGACCACCGGGCAATGGGCCAGGGCCATAGGCGGGGTCCCTCCCGTAACGCAGCTTGTCACTGCTTTCCAGCCCGCCCACATGGGTCCAGCCCACTTCCCCGATCACTGTCAGCCGGTCCGCGCCCATTACCTGGTCGAAGAAGTGCGTCAAGGTGGTTTGCAGCTGGGTAATTTCCTTGCGCCTGTAGCCAGGCTGATCGGCGCCAGGCGCACCCTGGAGCTGGGATACCCCAGGGCTCAGTGGAGACAGCCCCGAGTAGAGGATATCCGTGGTATTGATTTGCACCGGGGCATTGGGGCGGTAACTGACCTCGCCGCTCCAGGCGGTACCGGTGGGCAGCGTGGTAGAAAAGCTCAAACCGTAAAGGTGAATGTCTTCTGGGTATTCCAGAAAATAACTGCCATTGCCGCTTGCCACTACCGGTAGCAGGCTCGAGGCCAGCGCCTGGGCCGTGGCCGAGGCAATGCCGGCATTGCCCAACGCGCTCACCAGGCTGGCCGCGCTATAGGCGCTGGCTGCACCGCCGCGGCCACTGAAGATCGGCAGGCGGCTGTGGTAATTCATGTAGTAGGCACCGAATTCCGTGTTCAGCGGCTCCACATTGTAATGCATGGCCAGGCCGAATTGGCCGCTGTCGCGGGCGTCTCGATCTGGCCCGCGGTTAACGATCACCCCTTCGTTCCCGAAATTCACACCCTGGGTTTGCAAACTGCTCAACACGGCGGCCTGTTGCGCGGCGGGCAGCCCGGCCGTGGCCAAGACACTGTTCAAACTGGAGCGACCACGCAACACCGCAAGGTTGTTGGCACAGCCATCGGCGGTCACGTCCGATTGGGAGAAGAAGGTGCCGCAGTTATCGACTACGGTCTGGTCCCACTCCAACTGGTAGAAGCCTTCGGCGGAAAGGTTGTCGGTCAGGTTCTGGGACAGGTAGAACATATTGACCGGTATCAGGCCTTCCTTGATCTCCGCGCCAGGGCGGCGGAAGGCGGACACATCCAGGGGGTTGATGCTGTTAACGCCATTGCTGATAAAGGTGCTTTCACCCCAACTCACCACTTGCTTGCCCAGGCGCACGGTACCCGGCAGGTCATCGATGGCATAGTTGTGGTAGATAAAGGCATCGAGCAGTTGCGCCCCAGAGGACTTGGCCCCCTCCTTGCGCCCGCTGTCGCTGATCTGCTTGAAGCGCCGATCTTCATCCTTGAGCTCGAAGTCGTACCAGTACTTGCCGCGCAAGAACACACCGGTGTCTGCGTACTTGAGTTCGAGGTCGTGCACGCCCTTGAAGATCTTGGAGAAGGTTTCACCCCGCTTGAAGTTCAAGCGCCCGTCGTCCGAGGTTTGCGAGAGCCCATGGCCGCCGTTGTTCACACCGATCAGGCGTTTGTCCGGGCTGGCCGTGGACCAGTTGGAGCCGATGGACAAGGAGGAATCGAATTGGCCTTCGATTTCGCCGATGTTGAAGCTCACGGCAAATGCCGGGGCTGCGAAGGTCGAGGCAAGGCTGACCGCCAGCGGCAGCCTGCCCAGCCGCCAGAAGGAATGAATGTGGTAAATCACGATATTGACCAAGGAGGACTGAATGAACCACGCAGCCGGTGGCGGTTGCTCGCAAGAATGGCCGAAACTTTGGAATACGCAAGCACCTCGGCCACCCTGGCGCAGGCCTTGGGCCAGAAGGTGCTGCCAAGCCTTGTCAGTGCACTTCGCTGAACGCGATCTTGATCCCTAAAGCGATCAGTACCACGCCCATGGTGCGGTCGAACCAATGGCCGATCCGGGCAAAGCCCGCACGCACCCGGCTGTGACTGAACAGCCGGGCCACCAGGCAGAACCACGCCGCCGTGGCCACGGCCAGGTACACCCCATAGCCGGCCTGTACCAGCAAAGGCGTATGGGGGTTGATGACCACGGTAAACAACGACAGGAAAAACAACGTAGCCTTGGGGTTGAGCCCGTTGGTCATAAAGCCTGCCACGTACGCCGCCTTCGGGCTGCGGACGCCACGGTCGGCAGGGGCCGCGCTGGGCTGATTGCTGGCTGGGCCTGAACGCAGTGCCTTGAAGCCGATGTAAACCAGGTACGCCGCCGCCAGCCACTTAAGCGCATTGAACAGCACGATGGATTGGGACACGATCAAGCCGATACCCAGCAAGGAATACCCTACGTGGAGGAAGATCGCCGAGCCTACCCCCAGCGCTGTCCAAGTGCCCGCGCGGCGGCCATGGGTCACGCTTTCGCGCACCACGACGGCAAAGTCCGGGCCGGGGCTGGCCACCGCCAGCAGGTGAATGGCGGCCACCGCCAAGAACTCACTCCAGTACATGCGCATCCCTCGAATAGGTATCAAGCGTGTTCGGCAGCTACCTTACCCTGTGGATGGTTCCGCTAATAGATACAGTTCACTCCCAAGAGGCCCCATGACTGCTACCCCGTTCGCCGTATTTCTCGACTACAGCTCCCTGGACCTGGGTGACCTGGATGTGTGGAGCCTCCCGCCCACGGCAACCCGCTGCTAGACGCCAGCCTCCCACGGCAGATCGTTACCCCGCATAACGCTGGGGTAGTCGCGAAGCACGGCAGCGTATCATCCAGCAGATGGGCGAGAACGCCCAGGGCTACTTCAACGGCCGCCCGTTGCGGGGGGTCGGTTAGGCCTGCAGGTCTGGTAAACTCCCGGTTTTGCCAGGAGTTTGCCATGGACCCGCGCAGTGAAGTGCTGCTTCGCCAGGCCGCGCTGTTCGAAGGCCGCGTGTTGCTGGCCGGGCTGCCCGCCGATGGCCTGCTCGACCAACTGCCTGAAGCGCTGAGCTGGAGTTGGAACGCCGCCGATCATGCGGTGCTCGAACAACGCCACCCCGCTCGCGCCAGCTTTGGGGTCAACCCGCCAGCAACCGATTTCACGGCCGCGGTGGTGTTCTTGCCCAAGTCTCGAGAGTTGGCCGCTTACCTGCTGCAGGCCCTGGCCAGCCGCCTCGCCGGAAAGCCGCTGTTTCTGGTAGGTGAAAAACGTGGCGGTATCGAAGGCGCCGCGCGCCAATTGTCCGCGTTTGGTCGCCCACGCAAGCTCGACAGCGCCCGCCATTGCCAGCTCTGGCAAGTGGACGTAGAACACGCGCCGACGCCACCTGTGTTGGAAAACCTGGCTCAGCGCTTCACCCTGGAAGTACCCAACGCCGCGCCCTTGGACGTGATCACCCTACCCGGGGTGTTCAGCCATGGCCGGCTTGACCGAGGCACCCGCCTGCTGCTGGAGCACCTTGATGGCCTGCCTGCCACGCATGTGCTGGACTTCGGCTGTGGCGCCGGGGTGCTGGGCGCGGTGCTCAAGCGCCGTTACCCTGAGGCCCAGGTAACGCTGCTGGATGTCGATGCCTTTGCCATTGCCAGCGCGCGCCTGACCCTGGCCACCAACAACCTCGAGGCCACGTTGATCTGCGCGGACGGCATCGCCGCAGCACCGGAAGGGCTGAGCGCCATTGTCAGCAACCCGCCGTTCCATACCGGGGTACATACCGACTATCGCGCCAGCGAAGCCTTGCTCAAGGGCGCCGCCGCGCACTTGGCGCCGCGTGGCGAAATCCGCCTGGTGGCTAACAGCTTCTTGCGTTATCAGCCGCTGCTCGAAGCGCACCTGCGTACCTGTGCGGTATTGGCCGAGGCTGACGGCTTTAGGATTTACCGCGCGATACGGTAACGGTAAATCCCTTGCACTCGTCGGCGCGGGTAGGCAGAATCCGCTGCGTCCTAGGGGAGTAGTCTCCGCGAGCTCAGCTCACAGGCATGCGTCAACATACTTGGCCCCCAGGCCATGGCGCTGCGACCCCCGTGCCCTCCTACGGCACCGGCCGGTTTGACAAGACCTATGACACGTTCACCTTACCCGGGGCGGGAAGGTAGTACGTGTCATAGCCGTGTTGACCCGCCCCTGTAGGTAGCCTGATGCTCGAATCTCTGCTTGTCCCCACCGGGGTAGTAGCCCTCGCCGAAATCGGTGACAAGACCCAACTGTTGGCGCTTATTCTGGCTGCGCGCTTCCGCAAGCCATGGCCCATCATCGCCGGCATCATCGCTGCCACCTTGGCCAACCATGCCGCTGCCGGGGCCGTGGGCGCGCTGGTCAGCAACTACCTGTCGCAAACCGTGCTGCATTGGATTCTGGCCGCCAGCTTCACCGGCACCGCGCTGTGGACCCTGGTGCCCGACAAGATCGACGACGATGAAACGCGTACTGGCAAGGCCTACGGGCCGTTCGTGACTACGCTTATCGCGTTCTTCCTGGCCGAGATCGGCGACAAGACCCAGGTCGCTACCGTGATGCTGGCGGCCCAGTACCCTCACCTGCTATGGGTAATCATCGGCACCACCTTAGGCATGCTGGCCGCGAACGTGCCTGTGGTGTTGGCGGGTAATTTTGCCGCAGACAAACTGCCTCTGACCTTGATCCGCCGGCTTGCGGCCTTATCGTTCTTCGTACTGGCGGCGTTCGCCGTGTACGAAGCCATGAAGGTCAGCGGCTGGGTGGGTTGAGGGTTAGCGGGCCTGCCACGGGCTGCGAGCAGCCTTGATTATGCGGCATCTTGCGTGCAACAACCGGGGCGGGTCGAGGGTCAAGACGTTAAGTCAATGGCGACGAAGGTTTGCCATTTCCTATTTCCTGCCCTCGGACATCGCATATGAATACCAGTGATTTACTTGAACAGTTGCTACGCCGCGGCCAAGCCTCTGGGGCTGGCAGCACCAAAGGTGTGGGTGGCCTCGGTGGCCTGCTTGGTGGTTTATTGGGTGGCAGTGCCCCTGGCGCCAGCGCAGGGGGGCTTGGGGGTGGCCTTGGCGGGTTAGGCGGCCTGTTGGGCGGCTTGCTCGGCGGCGCGACAGGCGCGCAACGCCGCCCTGGTGGAAAATATGCCGCCTTGGCGTCGCTGGGCATGATGGCGTTCCAAGCTTATCAGGCCTGGCAACGCCAGCAGCCGGCGGCCGCGCAGCAGGCCGTTAGCACTATTGATACCCTGGAAGGGCCTGCCGCCGAAGTCCACAGTAAGGCCATCCTGCTCGCCCTGATTGCCGCCGCCAAGGCCGACGGCAAGATCGACGCCCAAGAGCAGCAACAGATTTCGGCGCAAATCAACAAGCAAGGTGACGACCCTGAGTTGCAACGCTGGCTGGAAGCAGAAGTGGCCAAACCGTTGAGCGCAGCTGACGTTGCGCAATACGCCACCGAGCCTGGTATCGCCTCAGAAATGTACCTGGCTAGTGTGTTGGTAGTAGACAACCAGCAGCCCGCCGAACGCGCCTACCTGGACCAGCTAGCCACCGCATTGGGCTTGGAGCCTCAGTTAAAGGCGCATTTGGAGCAACAGGCCAAGGGCGCTGTGGCATAACCCCTTGGGGCTTTCCGGGTTTTACCACGGGCAGTTTGCCCCAGGCACAGGCCTGTGGGCGCACCCTCTCTTTTTAGCCCTTCTTCGCCGCCTGATACAAAGGTTGCACCTTTGGAATGGCCGCCTGCAACGCGGCGATGCGGTGCGTACTGGAGGGGTGGGTGCTGGTAAACTCTGGCGGCGCGCTACCGGCTTCGGCGGCGGTCATCTTGTTCCATAGGCTGATCGCTGCATTGGGGTCAAAGCCTGCGCGGGCCGCCAGCTCCAGGCCTATCAGATCGGCTTCGTTTTCGTTGGCTCGGCTGTTAGGCAGGGTGAGGCTATAGTTCACCACGGTATCGGCCAATTGAAGGCTGTCCTGGCCTAGGCCCAACAGGGCACCAGCACCCGTGCGAGCCATCTGAATGCCATAGGCTTTGGACATGGCCTCTCGACCATGTTCGCGCAGGGCATGGGCGATCTCATGGCCCATGACCGCAGCCAGTTCGTCATCGGTCAGCTTGAGGGTATCAATCAGCCCGGTATAAACGATGATCTTGCCGCCAGGCCCGCAGTTGGCGTTAAGGTCATCACTTTTGATCAGGTTCACTTCCCACTTCCACTGGGCTGAGTCGGGGCGCAGCTTGGGCGCCTGGGCGATTAGCCGGTCGGCAATGGCCTTCACCCGCTTGGCTTCGGCGCTGGTGCTGTCGAGCACGCCTTTGCCGGATGCCTCTGTCAGGGTTTGTTGATAGGACTGGGCGTACATCTGGTTGACTTCATCGGTCGACAGCATGCTGAACATGTACTGCTTGCGCTCCACGCCCACGGCATCGCCGCTGGTGGTGTTGACGGCCTGACAGCCCGAAAGAAGCAAGCTGGCGGTAATGGCCAAGGTGGCGAACGGCTTACGCATGGGAGGTTCCTGTGGTTTTGCAGGTGGCCAATGCTAGCAGTTCCGTAACGGGGCAGACACAAGGCCCGATGTTATGCTTCTTGTAGCAGCTCAGCTTGCTGGCGACCGGCGGCGCCACGGTAGTGAACCCGCCGCGGGCAAGCCCTGCTGCTACAAGGTATATAGCTTCACTTGCCGAGGGAGGGCCAAGGCGGTATTTACCGGCCGGCAAGCATGGAGTCACCAGCAGTCATCAAGCCGGCGTGAGGCACTCGGGTGCGTTGAGCTTTGGGTCGTTGACCAGGTTGGCAAGGGGGCGTTCGAGCAGCGCGGCGGGTGGCTGGGCCAGTAGGGAGTGGAGCAACGGCAACGGCGTGGAAAGGTCCAGCCAGGTGGCCTGGGCAGTGGCATCAAGGATCAGCGGGCGCCGTTGACTGGCCGCGGCCTGGGTAACGATGGCCATGCTTAGCCACACTTGCTCCTGTACCGGAAAAGCCTCCCATACCGCCGCGAAATACAGGAATGACCCTTGGGCCGGGGTGAGCCAATAGGGCCGCTTGCGCACCCCACCGCGCCATTCGTAAAACCCATTGGCAGGTATCAGGCACCGCCGGGCCGCGAACGGCTCACGGAACATCGGCTGCTCGACCAAGGTTTCGGCCCGGGCATGATAAGGGGTGCGGGAAAGGTCGGTGAGCCAGGGCGGAGTCAGGCCCCAGCGGGCCTTGGCCAATTCACGCTTGCCGGCTTCCTGACGCTCGATCAGTACCTGCTGGCCTGGGCAAATATTCCATTGCGCCCGTTGCTCCGTGGGGAACCCCGGTAACGCGGCGAAGGCCGGGGCCCAACGAAACAACGCATAACGACCGCACATGAACGATAACTCCGGCTAGCACAGCAAACTGCCTGGGTAGCTATCCGGCTCGTCGGCCGGCAGCACAGAAGCAGCATTGTACGCGCCGATCAGCGCCCACGCGCGCTCAGCCTGCTCATCGGGCACTTGCAAGCCCAGCAAACCCAAGGCAGGTAGCTCACCCACGCCCCCTACCAAGTGCCGCCCACTCAGGTGCGCGGTGATACCCTCGCTGGCCAGCATGCTTAGCAGCAGCTCAGCTTCCAATAGGCTTTCCGGCTCGTAGACTCTGCGCATCAGTCATTCTCGCTACGCACGTCTAGCGTCCATTGATTTCCGTCTGTGGTGAGGCTAAACACCAATGGGCGGCAGCACACCGGGCAATCCTCTATATAGTCTTGATCCCCCGCGGAGAGGTCCAGCACGGCTTCTACCGGTTCGCCACAGCATGGGCATTGATATCGCTCGGTTTCCAGCATCAGGCTACCCCTGCAAGTTATGCGTATAATGCTGCGTTTGTTTATAACCCTAGTCGTTTCCAACAAGAGAGCATATGGGCGAATTCGATACCATCCGGCCCTACGATGATTCCGAGGTCAAGGCCGTTCTGCATCGCCTGCTGGCAGACCCGGCGTTTCTCGATATTCTCATCCGCTTTCGGTTCCCGCGCTTTGCCGGGGCACTGGGGTGGGCGTTGCGACCGTTGATCGCGCGCAAGTTGCGTCATCAATTCACGGGCATCGAAAGCGTGGCCGCCTTGCAAGACAAGGTCGAGTTCTACGTGGACCACACCATCGAACGCGCTACCGACGGCGTGACTTACACCGGCGTAGAGCAACTCCAACACGGTAAGGCCTACTTGCTACTGGCCAATCACCGGGACATCGTGATGGACCCGGCCTTCGTCAACTACGCGGTGTATCACGCCGGCTTGACCACGCCGCGCATCGCCATTGGCGACAACCTGCTGCAAAAGCCTTTCGTCAGCGACCTGATGCGTTTGAACAAGAGCTTTATCGTGCACCGTTCCATCAGCGGGCGGCGTGAAAAGCTTGCGGCGTACCAATTGCTGTCAGCTTATATCAACCACTCCATCCGCACCGATTGCCAGTCCATCTGGATCGCCCAGGCCGAGGGGCGCGCCAAGGACGGCGACGACCGCACGGATTCCGCCATCCTCAAAATGTTCCATATGAGCCGCAAGGATGAACCCTTTGGCGAGGTAATCCAGTCGCTCAACCTGACGCCGGTGTCCATTAGCTACGAATACGACCCCTGCGACCTGGCCAAGGCCAGGGAGCTGTATATTCGGGCAACCACTGGAGGCTATGTAAAAGCCGAGGGTGAAGATGACATCAGCATCGCCCAAGGCATCACCGGCTATAAGGGCCGGGTACACATCAACTTTGCCCCACCGGTAACCGAGGCGTTCGCCGACGCAAGGCTGTTAGCGGCCGAGATCGACCGCCGTGTACTGCTGGGGTACCGGTTGTTCCCCGCGCACTACCTGGCGTACGCCCAATGGGAAGGTGCGGATGCCGACCTGGCGGTACCGATTGCCCCGCAACTGTTCGGCACTGATGAGTTGGACAAAGCACAAGCTGAATGGGAGCGACGGTTGGAAGCCTGTCCCGTGGAACATCGCCCCTGGTTGATCGCGCAGTATGCTTGCCCCGTACGCAACCAATACCGGATCAAAGCAGGCCTACCGCTCGGCGATTGAATGCAGCCTGTAATACCCAAGTCATAAAGGCACGTCAGGCTGTGCGCCCACATCAAGCGCACAGTTCGACGGAGCCCGGCATGCTGCACGCCAATAATCAGGATCGCCTTTACCTCATCACCCCCAGTGACGAGCAGCAAGCCCTTATCGATGGCTTCGCGGTCAACGTACAGGATCAAAACTGGCTGGTGTATTGCGCCCTGGGCGGGCATCAGCATATCCATTGGCCGGAGCTGGATGCCGCCACAGGTATCAGTTTGCTGGATTGGCAGATCGAAGCGGCGTGAGAGCCCGGTCGCGAGCAAGCTCGGCTGCTACGGGGAAAGCAGGGACCGTAGCAGCAAGGCTTGCCTGCGACGGGCAGGTAGCCGTATGAGCTTATTGCTGCGCTAGCTTTTGCCCGATGGTTGGGTCTTTGAACAGGCGGGTCAGGCCGTCGCTAAGCACGTCGCTCACCAACTTGGTGTTGGTGTCCTGGTTCGGCGCCATGCCGAAGCGCTGGTTCAGGGAAGCGCTGTAACGCCCGCTGTAGCGGCCTGCCGAGTTTTGCACGTCGGCCCGGAAGGTGGCGCCGATGGTAGCTTCGGTAACGTACATTTTATCCTTGGGCGACTGGTACTTAAGGTCGGTCAAGGTCACTGTCAGCTGCGGTGCGTTAGAGGCACCAGCGCTTGGGGTAAAGCCCAGCAAGCGCAAGGCGGCTTCGGCCTGGGCTTGCAACTTGGGCAACACATCGGCCCCGTTTACCGAAATGGCGCTGGTTTCCGGATACAGCCCACCGCGGGTGCCCAGGGTTGGCGAGGAACGGCCATCCACGACCCGAACCACTACTGGCTGCCCCTGCCCTATCGGCGCCAGTTGTTCGGTAATCTTGGGCTGCGGATCAAGTTGCTGAGGGCTATTGGCACAACCTGTCAGAGCCAGAGCGGACGCTGCGATCAAACCAAACAACACGCGTGGCAACATGCGCGAATCTCCAAAAGAGTGACGAAACGGCAGTATAACGGAACGCCAGCCCTGGCTCACTAAAATGGGCAAGGTGCCCAACGAAGTGCGCTTAAGCCGGCCTGAAAACGATTCTGTTCAGACATCGCGCAAGAATTGCCGGTTCCAGGAGCATTTTCCCTGGTTAGGCCGCTATAATCTGGCCCCGATTATAAGGACGTCTCCTGATCGGGCCCTGCAGCCTTGCCGACTCAACGTGTCGATACATGCCGCGCCGGCGGAGAGACCTCCATCAAGGTCGGCGGCGTGGTGTATGTATACCTCTTCCGCCTGGCCTCGAGGCTCGCCAACTGCCGTGGCGGCGAACCTCCCTTTGAGGTTTACGGCTCCAAAAGAGCGTGAAAAACACCGGTTTTCACAACTTCACGAGAGTATGGCGAGCAAAACATGAATAACATTGCGTCAACAAAAGCCGACACGTACCCATTTCAGTCATTACGCCAAGCCCTTACTGTAGAAAGCAGAACGCGCGGCCGTTGATCTCATCGCCCCGCTCTAGCTTCGACCATAGGTCTATTGCCCATTACCCGCGCTCATGCGTTCATGGGCATACCCTCGGGGCTCGGGCACGAGGCGGCGCGAACGCAGAAAAATCGGCCAAGGCGGTCCATTGGCGCCATTTTACTCGCTTGACCGCGAGTTGCGGAGCATGATGGATCCTGGCTGTCTATTTGATGCAGAAGATTTGGAGATGCGTTAATGGCGCAGAACGAAGCAGTCGACGTGGTCCTGGTTGGGGCGGGCATCATGAGTGCCACCCTGGCGGTGTTGCTCAAAGAGCTCGATCCCACGCTGCGGCTGGAAGTAGTAGAAGCAATGGACTCCGGTGCGGCGGAGAGCTCCAACCCTTGGAACAATGCCGGTACCGGCCATGCGGGCCTGTGTGAACTCAATTACACGCCCCAGGCGGCGGATGGCTCCATTGACATCAAGAAAGCCGTGCAGATCAACACGCAGTTCGAGGTATCCAAACAGTTCTGGGCCTACCTTACTCAAAAAGGTGCGATCAGCTCGCCCAAGGCGTTCATCAACCCCATACCTCACCTGAGCTATGTCGCCGAAGCCGGTATTCCCTTCCTCAAAAAGCGCTTCGAAAGCCTCAAGCCCCACCATGCCTTCGCGGACATGGAGTACACCGAAGACCACGCCACCCTGGTGGACTGGATGCCTTTGATGATGGACGGGCGCCCCAGCACTGAGCGCTTGGCCGCTACTCGCGTGGCCAAGGGCACGGACGTTAACTTCGGCGCTTTGACCAACCAGTTGTTGGGGCACCTGGCAAGCTCTGGCAATGGCCAGGTCAGGTACGCCAAGAAGGTTACCGGCCTGCGCCGACGTAACGGCGGCTGGACCGTCGATATCAAGGACTCCCATACCGGCGCAACCCGTCAATTGGACGCGCGGTTTGTGTTCCTCGGCGCCGGCGGCGCGGCCCTGCCCTTGCTGCAGATGTCCGGCATCGACGAAAGCAAAGGCTTTGGCGGCTTCCCGGTTAGCGGCCAGTGGCTACGCTGCGACAACCCCGACATCGTCAACCGTCACCAGGCCAAGGTCTACAGCCAGGCGGCAGTGGGGTCTCCACCCATGTCTGTTCCGCACTTGGACACGCGCGTGGTGGACGGCAAAACATCGCTGCTGTTCGGGCCGTATGCGGGCTTCACCACCAAGTTCCTCAAACACGGCTCGCTGTTGGACCTACCACTGTCGGTGCGCGCTGGGAATATCGGCCCGATGCTAGCGGTCGCACGAGATAACATGGACCTAACCCGCTACCTGATGAGCGAGGTGATGCAGTCCATGGAGCAACGCCTGGATGCGCTGCGCCGCTTCTATCCGGAGGCCAAGGCCGAGGATTGGCGCCTGGAAGTGGCCGGTCAGCGGGTGCAGATCATCAAGAAAGACCCGAAAAAAGGCGGCGTGCTGCAATTCGGCACCGAGTTGGTATCGGCCAAGGATGGTTCGCTCGCGGCCCTGTTGGGCGCCAGCCCAGGGGCATCGGTAACGGTATCGATCATGCTTGAACTCATCGAACGCTGTTTCCCAGAGCAATACCGCTCCGAAGCCTGGACGGCAAAGCTCAAGGAAATCTTCCCTGCGCGGGAAAAAGCGCTGGCCGCGGATGCCAACCTTTACCGGAAAGTGTTCGATCACAACAATACACAGTTGGAACTGGTGCCTGCGCCAGGCGCTACGTTTGCGCCTAGTCGTGAATGGGTGCCTGGTTTGATTCGCGAGTAAGCCTGGCGAGTGGCTAGCCGGGCTCAGGCCTGGGCGGTCGCTCGCTCAATGATTTCGATGTAATCCTGAGCATTGCGCTGGTCTTTGATCTGCGCAATGAAATCCTCTCCTTGAGCGTTCGTAGCCTTCACGTCATAGCCGGCTTCGACGAAGAATGTTACGAAGCGCTCGAAGTCATCTACCCGCAAACCTCGGTAAGCCTTGACCAGCTTGTGCAAGGACGCGGGGGTATCGTCGGCGGGCTCGACGGCCAAAAACAGTTTGATCTGTTCGTCGCCGATCTCGTCACCAATGATCTGCTTCTTGTCTTTACGCATGTGTCTGCACCTTGTAAATAACCCGAGGAGTGGCAGTTTACTCTGCCCGCTCCCCCGCGCTCAACGCGCCTTGATCCCCGCAGTGTGAAGGTCTGCCCAAACGTGGCCGTTGGCGTAGGTCAGGTACTGCACATATACCCGGTCATTGCGCAGCATATCCATCAGTACGCGGTATTGGTTCAGTGGGTAGGTAAGCGACAGCGTGCCTTGCGCTTCATCCAAGGTAGGCCGCTTGAGGCTTTTGCTTTCCGCATCGAAGGTAATCACTACTTGGGTAACCGTTGCGCCCTTGCTCAGTGATTTACCTGTAAGCCGAAGGGTGACTGGCGCCGTTACCGGAATCGGCTGCTGATTGCTAAGCCGCTGGTTGCCCGCAATCACGGAAAACTCGGTGACCTGCAATAAGTGCTGTTGCTCTACGTTGCCATCACGCAGGCCCTGCTCATCGGGAGGCAGGTACTGGTCATGCAGGGGAGCAGCGGCGATTGGCAGTGAACAGGCAAGCAGTATCAGGGCTGGGAGAACTAGGCGCATGGCGGGCTCCAGAATGGACCCGCCACTGTACCACCCCTTTTAGGGCGTCAGATGCTTGGCAAGAAAGGCTTACAGGCCTTTTACGGCGTAGATGCCAGCCGCATTGCGCCAGTAGCCCTTGTAATCCATGCCGTAGCCGAAGATAAAGCGGTCCACGCACGGCAGGCCAACGAAGTCCGCTTTTAGATCCGGGCTGGCTTTACGGTCGTGCTGCTTGTCGATCAGCACCGCGGTGTGCACCGCGCGTGCACCAGCATGGTGGCAGAAGTCCATGATGGCGCTAAGGGTATGGCCTTCATCAAGGATGTCATCAATGATCAGCACATCACGGTCGATGAAAGATATTTCAGGCTTGGCCTTCCAGAACAAGTCGCCGCCACGGGTCTCGTTGCGATAACGCGTCGCATGGAGGTAGCTAGCCTCCAATGGAAAATTCAAGTGGGTCAGCAGTTTGCCAGCGAAAATCAGGCCGCCGTTCATCACGCAGAACACGACTGGGTTGCGTTCGGCCAGCTGTTCACAGACCTGTTCGCCAACACGGGCAATGGCAGCCTCTACCTCGGCATCGGTGTAAAGGCAATCGGCCTCGCGCATGACTTGACGGATGTGCTCGAGATCAGCGGACATGGCGCTCTCCATGGGGGTGCGGGTAAAAGGCGGCAAAGGTACGCACCCAGGCGCACCGAATCAAGCGTTTCTGGACTAACGTCCAGACAGCAAGCGGTGGATGCATTACTCTACCGCGCATTTTTCTGACCGTCCCTGGAGCCGTAATCCCATGCCTGTTCGCGAAATTCGCCACCCATTGATCCGCCACAAGCTTGGCTTGATGCGCAGAGCCGATATCAGCACCAAAAACTTTCGCGAACTCGCCCAAGAAGTCGCGGCCCTGCTGACCTACGAGGCCACCAAAGACCTGCCGCTGGAAACCTATGAAATCGACGGTTGGTGTGGTGCTGTTCAGGTTGAGAAGATCGCTGGCAAGAAAATCACAGTGGTGCCTATCCTGCGTGCCGGTATCGGCATGCTCGATGGCGTACTGAGTTTGATCCCTGGGGCTAAGGTCAGCGCCGTAGGCGTAGCCCGCAACGAAGAAACCCTGCAGGCCCATACCTATCTGGAAAAACTGGTCACCGGTATCGAGTCACGCCTGGCCATGATCATCGACCCGATGCTGGCCACAGGTAGCTCCATGGTCGCCACCATCGACCTGCTGAAGAAAGCCGGTTGCCGGGACATCCGAGCCATGGTGTTGGTCGCGGCCCCCGAGGGCATCGCCGCGGTGGAGCAAGCGCACCCGGATGTGCAGATCTACACCGCGTCCATTGACCAGAAGCTTAACGAGCACGGCTATATCATCCCTGGCCTGGGCGACGCGGGCGATAAGATCTTCGGCACCAAGCAGAAGGACGCCTAGCATGCGGGACGAGTTTAACGAGCCCCTATGGCGGCAGGTGCTGTCTGGGGCGCAGATGCTGTTCGTGGCCTTCGGCGCCTTGGTGCTGATGCCACTGATCACCGGCCTGGACCCTAACGTGGCGCTGTTCACCGCAGGGCTTGGGACCTTGCTGTTCCAATGGGTGACGGGGCGCCAGGTACCGGTGTTCCTGGCCTCCAGCTTTGCCTTTATCACGCCGATCATCCTGGCCAAGGGGCAGTTCGGCCTGGCGGCAACCATGGGCGGGGTAATGGCTGCAGGTTTTGTGTACACCTTTCTGGGGCTGGCGGTGAAGGTCAAGGGCACCGGATTTATCGACCGCTTGCTGCCGCCGGTGGTGATCGGCCCGGTGATCATTGCCATTGGCCTGGCCATGGCCCCTATCGCCGCCAACATGGCCATGGGCAAGTCCGGCGACGGCGCGCAGCTGATCCCCTATAACACCGCCATGCTTATCTCCATGCCTGCCCTGCTCACCACCTTGATCGTGGCAGTGTTTGGCCGGGGTATTTTCCGCCTGGTGCCTATCATCGCCGGCGTGCTGATGGGGTTTATCCTGTCGTTCTGGTTCGGGGTGGTGGATACCGCTCACATCGCCGCCGCGCCCTGGCTGAGCCTGCCGCACTTCACGGCGCCCGAATTCAATCCGCAGGCGATTCTGTTTATCGTGCCTGTGGCTTTGGCACCGGCAATCGAGCATATCGGTGGGGTAATCGCAGTGGGCAGCGTGACCGGCAAAGATTATTTGCGCACACCAGGCCTGCATCGCACGTTGCTGGGTGATGGCATTGCCACCACCGCGGCAGGCTTGTTCGGCGGGCCACCCAACACCACCTATGCCGAGGTCACGGGCGCGGTGATGCTGACGAAGAACTACAACCCCAAGATCATGACCTGGGCGGCAGTTTTTGCGATCAGCCTGGCGTTTATCGGCAAGTTCGGGGCGTTGTTGCAAAGCATTCCGGTGCCGGTAATGGGTGGGATTCTCTGCCTGCTGTTCGGCTCGATTGCAGCGGTGGGCATGAATACGTTGATTCGCCACCAAGTGGACCTGAGCGAGGCGCGTAACCTGGTGATTGTGTCAGTAACGCTGGTATTCGGCATCGGCGGCGTACTGGTCGCCACCGGGCCAGGGCCCAGCGACTTTGGGCTCAAAGGCATTGCCCTCTGCGCCTTGGTAGCCATTGCGCTGAACCTGTTGCTGCCCAAGCCTCGGGTAAAGGCGTAGCACACCAGCCTGTAGCAGCTGGCCTTGGCCGCGACGGGCATCGCGCAAGCCTTGTCGCGGCCAAGGCCAGCTGTTACGACGGGGGCGCTACGCAGGCAGCGTTTCACACAGCTCGGTCAAGGCATCGGCCCACTGGGCGTTATCGTTCAGGCAAGGTACCAGCACCAGCTCCTCGCCCCCGGCCTCGCGGAATTGTTCCGCACCGCGAATACCGATTTCCTCCAGGGTTTCGATGCAGTCGGCAACGAATGCCGGGCACATCACCAGCAGGCGCTTGACGCCTCGGGCGGCCAAAGCATTGAGGGTAGGTTCCGTATAGGGCTCGATCCACTTGTTCTTGCCCAGGCGCGACTGGAAGGCCACCGACCACTTGCCATCGGGTAACCCCATACGCTCGGCGAACATCTGGGCGACCCGAATGCACTGCCCGCGGTAGCACACCGCACGTTCTGCCGCGCTGGCATTGCGGCAACAGTCAGCGTCCCTAAGACTATGCTTGCTGCCCTTGGGTAGAAGCTTCTTGATGTGGCTTTCCGGCAGACCATGGAAGCTCAGCAGCAGGTGATCGAAATCGTGTTCCAACCAAGGCTGGGCGCTGGCGACCAAGGCATCCAGGTATTGAGGCTGGTCGTAGAACGGCGGCAACACCCGCAATTTAAGATTCAGGCGCTCCTCTTTGACCACGCGGGTGGCTTGCTCCACGGCGGTGGTGACTGTGCTGTCCGCGAATTGCGGGTACAAAGGCGCCAGGGTCACGGTTTCAACGCCGCGGGTAATCAGGCCGCGCAGCGTGGCTTCGATGGAAGGCTCGCCATAGCGCATTGCAATTTCCACCGGCCCATAGGGCCAGCGCGTGGCCATTTGTGCCTGCAGACGGCGCGTCAGTTCTACCAGGGGTGAGCCCTGCTCCCACCAGATCGAGGCATAGGCGTGAGCGGATTGCTCAGGCCGCTTGATCAGGATCAGCGACACCAACAGCCGGCGCAGGGGCCAGGGTATGTCAATGACGTAAGGGTCCATCAGGAACTGATTGAGGTAGCGCCGCACCGCTTCGACTTCAGGCGAAGCTGGGGAACCCAGGTTGATCAACAGCAGTGCGTGAGTGGTCATGCATCATCCTAATCAGGCGTGGCGCAGCAGGTCATCCAGCGCGCTTTGCAGGTCTGAAAAAGCAAAGGTATAGCCGGCCTCCTCCAGCCGAGCAGGTACTGCTCGCTGCCCGCCAAGCAACAGCCCGGACATTTCGCCCAGGCCTGTACGCAGCAAGAACCCTGGCAACGGCAGTATCGCGGGCCGGTGCAGTGCCTTGCCCAAGTGCTGAGCGAATTCACGGTTGCGCACCGGCCTCGGCGCGCAGGCATTATAGGGACCACTGGCGGTGGCGCAGTTCAACAAAAAATCAATCGCGCCAATTTGATCGGCGATATGAATCCAAGGCATCCATTGCCGCCCATGGCCGATGGGCCCGCCCAACCCCAACCGATAGGGTTTTAGCAACTGCGTCAGCATGCCGCCGTTGGTACTCAACACCAGGCCCGTTCGTAACAACACCACGCGCATTCCCAACGCCTCGGCGCGCAGGGCGGTTTCTTCCCAGGCAACGCACAAGCGGCTGGCAAAATCTTCCCGCACCGGCTTGGCATGCTCATCGAGCTGGCGTTCGCCGCCATCCCCATACCAACCCACGGCAGAGCCGGAAAGCAGAATTCGCGGGCGTTGGGGCTGAACGTCCAGCCACGCCAACAGTTGCTCGGTTAGGCCGATGCGGCTACTCCATAACACCGCGCGGCGGTGGCGTGTCCAGGGCCGCTGCGCGATAGGCGCGCCAGCGAGATTGACCACCGCATCCACGGTTTCGTTATTTAAGGTTTTTAGGGTTTCGATCCCGCGGGCCTGGGCGCCGCAGCGCTGGGGTACCTGCTCGGGATGACGGCTCCATACCGTGACCCGATGGCCCTGGCTCAACCAATGGCGGCACAGCTGGCTGCCGATCAGCCCCGTGCCGCCAGTCAACAGAATATGCATAGCCGTGTTTCTCCTTGAGCCTGAACCAGGGCGCGGCGGGTCTATTTTTGTAAGAGAGAGGCACTTATGACCGAGGTCGCTCTCAGAATAACCACAGGACGAGCCCAGTAAAATCAGAACTCGTACTTATACTGGCTTTCCCGATTGTACAGGTCTCAAGGAAGACGGCTGCTAACTGGGAACCCGTAAAGAGGGCATTATGACTGCACCTATCGCAATCGTCGGCGCTGGCATCGCCGGGCTGTCCGCCGCCAGCGCCCTGGTTAAGGCAGGCCAGGCCGTACACCTGTTCGACAAAAGCAAAGGCCCAGGCGGCAGGATGTCCAGCAAACGCAGCGAAGCCGGTGCCTTGGATATGGGGGCTCAGTACTTTACCGCCCGTGATCGCCGCTTCGTAGCCCAGTTGCACACCTGGCAACAGCAAGGGCACGTGGCTGAGTGGTCGCCCGCGCTATACCACGCACGTAATGGCCGCATGACGCCTTCTCCGGATGAACAGGCCCGCTGGGTCGGCGCTCCGCGCATGAGCGCCCTGACCCGCGCTATGGCTACGGACATTCCTGCTGTGTATGGCTGCCGGATCACCGAGGTATTTCGCGGCAAAGCGCATTGGCAACTGCTCGACGCCGAAGGCGTCAACCATGGCCCCTTCAGCCACGTAATCTGTGCCATGCCTGCGCCACAGGCCACCGCCTTGCTCACGGCCGCGCCTAAATTGGCCAGTGTTGCCGCCGGTGTGAAGATGGAACCTACCTGGTCGGTAGCGCTGGGTTTTCCAACGCGGTTGGACACAGCCCTGCAGGCTTGTTTCGTACAGGCCAGCCCCTTGGATTGGCTAGCCCGAAACCAGAGCAAGCCGGGGCGAGAAAGCCTGTTGGATACCTGGGTCCTACACGCCACCAGCGAGTGGAGCCGCGAGCATATCGACTTTGGCCGAAACGCCGTGGTAGACGCGCTCTATGGTACGTTCGCCGAATTGATCGGCTGCGCGGTACCGCCGCCCAGCTTCTCTGTGGCGCACCGCTGGCTTTACGCCAAGCCCGCGGCCGCCCATGAGTTCGGCGCACTGGCAGACGCCGACTTGGGCTTGTATGCCTGCGGTGACTGGTGCCTGTCTGGGCGAGTGGAAGGTGCCTGGCTTAGCGGCCAGGATGCGGCACGGCGGTTGTTGGAACATCTTGATTAGGTACTGTAAGCACACGCGAGCGTTATCTTGATCATTGATTTATTCCCAGTGGAACCTATGATCAGAATGCTTTACAAATACAGTAACCTGTATAAGATTTTCAGAGGTTGTCATGCGGGACTGCCTATCAACGACCTTACCGGCGTTACCGGAAGGCTTGCGCCCAAAGCTAGCGATCAGTGCTTGCCTTCTTGGCCAAGAAGTACGCTACAACGGCGGCCATAAGGCCTCCACGTTCTGCAAGCGAGTGCTAGGCGAACACGTCGACTTTGTTCCGGTTTGCCCCGAAATGGCCGTAGGGCTTGGCGTACCACGTGAGCCTATCCGCCTTGTGGGGGAACCTGATCAACCTCGCGCGATAGGCAGCGTCACCGCTTCATTGGATGTAACCGAGCCTTTGACCGAGTACGGCCACCATATGGCAGCCTCGCTTACGGATATTTCGGGCTACATCTTTATGCAAAAGTCCCCATCCTGTGGGCTGGAGCGGGTCAAGGTCTACCAGTCCAATGGCGTGCCGCATATCGATGGCGGGCGTGGCCTCTACGCCCAGGCCTTCTGTGCCGCGCACCCGGATCTTCCCGTAGAAGAAGACGGGCGCCTGTGCGATCCGGTTTTGCGAGAGAATTTTCTGGTACGGGTGTACGCTTATGCACAATGGCAGCAGTTATTGGCCAGTGGGCTGACGGCAGCCAAAGTGCATGCCTATCATGCCCGCTACAAGTATCAGCTAATGGCCAACCACCCCCAGCAGTACAAGGAGTTGGGCCGTTTACTGGGCACCATGGGCCGCCAGGATGTAGAGCAAGTGGGCAAGCAGTACTTCAGCATGTTGATGAACGCCTTGCGCCGACGCGCCACGCGAGGCACTCATTGCAACGTCCTGCAGCATATTGCCGGCTATCTGAGAAGTTCGTTGGATAGCGCGGGCCGCGAGGAAATACAGCGGCTCATCGCTCAGTACCACGAAGGCGTAGTGCCATTGGTTGTACCCATTACAATGCTCAAGCATTTGTTCCGCTTGCATCCGCACCCTTATATTGCCGGCCAGGTCTACCTTCAGCCTCACCCGGAAAAACTTAGCCTTCGCAATGCGATATAACCTATGACTGCCCATACCGACCCCGAACGGCTCGACGAGCAACTTGCCGACGAAACCCTGCCCAGAAACGCCGTTGCCATGGGCTGGCTGCCTATACGGGAAGTTGCGCGGCGCACGGGTGTAAACCCGGTTACCCTGCGCGCATGGGAGCGCCGCTATGGCCTGATCGTGCCGCAGCGCACGCCCAAGGGCCACCGATTGTATTCCCCTGATCACCTTGAGCGCATACAGCACGTCATCACATGGCTTAATCGAGGCGTAGCGGTCAGCCAGGTGAAGGCACTATTGGATGCGCCTGAGCCGCGGCCCCAGGCGCCTGCTCAAAGTGACTGGCTGCCATTACGGGAGAACCTGGTGCACGCGATTGCGGAATTGGGTGAGCGCCGGTTGGACGACCAGTTCAACCAAGCCATGGCCCTTTACCCCCCTAGCACCCTCTGTGAACACCTGTTGCTACCCCTGCTACGCGACTTGCATGTGCGCTGGCAGCGGCAGCAGTTCGGCGCGCAGCTGGAACAAGCGTTCTTCCACGGCTGGCTGCGCAGCAAGTTAGGCGCACGGCTGTACCATAACAACCGCCAGTTGACAGGCGAGCCGCTGCTGCTGGTCAAACACAGTGAAATTGCTTTTGATCCTGAGCTGTGGCTTACCGCGTGGTTGGCCAGCAGCGCCGACTGCCCGGTGGAAGTCTTGGAATTGCCCCTGCCGCCCAGTGAAATATTGCTTGCGGTTGAGCGCCTGAACCCAAAAGCCTTGGTGTTGTACGCCAGCCGCCCCCTGCCTTTGGAAAGTTTGAGCCGCCATTTGATGCACTGCCCTTGCCCCGTGGTACTCGCCGGGCCTGCCGTGCTTATTCACGGGCCAGAACTTCGTGAACAGGCCGGCTTGCCCAAGCTGCTGCTGGCCAGCGACCCACTGGCCGCGCAGATGACGCTTCGGTTGCATCACCTGATTTAGGACGTTCATGCCTGCCCAACACCAACTCGTCTGGCTACGGACCGACCTGCGTCTGGATGACAACCCCGCACTCCTGACTGCTTGTAGCCGCGGCCCGACCATCGCCTTGTTTTTAGTTAGCCCCAGGCAGTGGAAAGAACACGACGAAGCGGCCTGCAAGGTGGATTTTTGGTTACGCAGCCTTGCCAGCCTGCGGCAGGAACTACGGGAGCGTAACATTCCACTGTTGGTGCGTACCGTCGACCATTGGCATGATGCTCCGGCCACCCTGCGCACCCTCTGCCAGGTACATGATGTCAACGCGGTTCACTGCAACGACGAATATGGCTTCAATGAGCGGCAGCGAGATCAAGCCACTCAAAAGGCACTGCAAGCCGATGGGGTGGGTTTCAATAGCCACCTGGACCACTCTCTGTTCGCACCGGGCACTATTCGAACGCGCACCGGTGGCTACTACCAAGTATTTGGCCAGTTTCGGCGCGCCTGCCTGGAGCAACTGCGATTGGGTATGCCCAGCCCCGCTGGCACGCCGGGCAAGCAGGCGCCGCTGGATATCCCAAGCGATGACGTACCTGCTCAGGTCGAGGGGTTTGAACCGCCCGCACCACTGATACGCGATCATTGGCCTGCTACGAGTGCCGAAGCCCGCCGCCGGCTCAATACTTTTGTTGATGAGCCTATCCATGATTACCAAACCGCCAGGGATCTACCCGCGCGGCCAGGCACCAGTGAGCTGTCGGCTTACCTGAACGCGGGTTTGATTTCGGTGCGCCAGTGCATGCACGGCGCCTTGATGAGTAATCAGGGGGAGTTGGACAGCGGCAGCGTTGGCGCAACCACATGGATGGGCGAGCTGCTGTGGCGGGAATTCTACAAACATATCCTGGCGGGCTATCCGCGAGTTTCTCGGCATCGCGCCTTCCGCCAACACACTGAAGCCCTGCCTTGGCGCAATGCCTCCGAAGACTTCGAGGCCTGGAAAGAAGGCCGAACAGGCATTCCCATCATTGATGCGGCCATGCGGCAGATGAAAACCATCGGTTGGATGCACAACCGCCTGCGCATGATTACGGCCATGTTCTTAAGCAAAAACCTTCTGATCGACTGGCGCTTAGGTGAGCAGTACTTTATGCAAAACCTGATCGACGGAGAGTTGGCTGCCAACAATGGTGGGTGGCAGTGGAGCGCGTCCACCGGCACGGATTCGGTGCCCTACTTCCGGATCTTCAACCCGGTCAGCCAGTCGGCCCGTTTCGATCCGCAAGGGGTGTTCATCAAGCAATGGGTACCAGAGCTTGCTCACCTCGGGCCTAAGGACATTCATAACCCGCCGAGAGGCAGAGATATGTTTGCGCTGGACTATCCACTGCCTATCGTGGATCTGAGCGAAAGCCGAGCGCGAGCGCTCTCGGCTTTCAAGAACCTGCCCCGCCCTGGTTGATCACGTTATATAGCGCGGGGCATTACCTACAAGCGGGCGATTAGATAGGCATGCGGTAGTTGAGCGAGTAGGCCTCGATACCGTCGTTAGGTTCTTTGATGCTGGCGTTGGAATAGTGAATGGCACGAACGCTTACTTCGTGGCCGCCGCCGAAGCGTACGCCCAAGCCCAGGCGGTCTTCGAAGTTAAAGGCTGAACCCAGCTTGTTGCCTTCGATCTGGGTTTGGGAGAACAGCGATACGCCAATACCTGCTTCAACGAATGGCTTGATTGAGCCGTTGCCGAATTCGTATACGAATACAGGGGCGAAGGACAGGCTGTTGTTGCCCGAGTGCTCATCGCCTTCCCAATAGGTGTAGGCGCCATCCCAGTAGCCTGTCAGGTGCCCCACGTTGCTCTGCCACCAGGTTTTGTCCCAGTCGGACTGCATGCCGAACCGGTAAACCATGGTCGACTCGCCGGTCTGACCTACGGAAAACGACACGCCAGCCGCTTGAGCGGACAAGCTGTGCCCAAGAACCATGGCTGCGATAGCGGCCAGACCCAACATTTTTTTCATGGGGGACATCCTTATTTGTGTTTTCGTCGAACGGGTATGCGAAAAACTGGCACTCAGAGCGTGCCAACACATTGTAGATTTAAGGTTACAAAATGTTTTTCACAACTTTTTCACGTTCCGAGCGGCAACACAACCTCCGTATGCATCCCAAATGCCTGTAGGACGTTTCGCAGCTGCGAAACACTTCCACTGGTCCAGTATTCAGGGGGCACACCGGGTTCCGCGTTCAGCAGGTGCTTATCCGCCAAAAGCCTATGTAAATGCCGCGCCACAGCTGCTCCCGTGTCCACCAACGCCACCTCAGGCGGCAGTATCTCGGCCAACAAAGGCTTAAGAAACGGATAATGCGTACACCCTAGAATAATGGTGTCGCAGTTGGCCACCAGTAACGGCCGTACATAGCGGATGACCAAGGCCCGTAATCGTGAGCTGCCCATGTCGCCTTGCTCGATCAGCTCCACCAAGCCTGGGCAAGGCTGGGTGACGACGGTCACGGTCGACGCGAAACGGTCTAGCAGCGCTGCAAAACGCGCGCTCTGCAAGGTGCCGGTAGTGGCCAGCACCCCAACGGTGCCGTTTCGTGTAGCCAGGGCGGCGGGTTTGACTGCAGGCTCCATGCCGACGATGGGCCAGCCTGGGTAGTGCATGCGTAAGTCTGCCGCTGCCGCCGCGGTCGCGGTGTTGCATGCGATAACCAACGCCTTGGCCCCTTGGCCCTGGAAGAAATCAGCAATGATCATGCAACGCTGGCGAATGAATTCCGGGGTTTTTTCCCCATAGGGTATATGCCCGCAATCGCCCACGTAGAGCAGCCGCTCGTTTGGCATGGCGCGCTGGATTTCCGCTAAAACCGACAAGCCGCCTACGCCAGAATCGAATACCCCGATCGGGGCCTGGGGCGTGCTATTCATGACGGGCCCTGCAGACTGAGCAATGAGGGTCACGCTTGAGCCGCAGCTCGCGGAAGCGCGCGACCAAAGCATCCAGCAGCAGCAGCCTCCCCACCAGTGGCTCCCCGAAACCCGCAAGTAGCTTGATCGCCTCTAGCGCCTGAAGGCTTCCGACCATTCCTACAACCGGGCCCAACACTCCCGCTTCGCTACAGGTCAACTCCGCTTCGCTGCCATGGCCATAGAGGCAGTGGTAGCACGGGCTGTCCTCGCGGCGGGGATCGAATACTGACAACTGCCCTTCCAAACGGATAGCGGCGCCACTGACCAAGGGCGTGCCCTGGGCGAAACAGGCGGCGTTGACCGCTTCGCGGGTGGCAAAGTTATCGGAGCAATCGAGCACCACGTCTACCTGCGCTACCACCTCGGCCAAGGTATCGGCGTTCAGCCCGTGGTTATGGCTGACCAGGGTGCTCAAAGGGTTGAGCCCGCGCAACCGAGCCATGGCCGATTCAACCTTCGGCTGCCCGATGCTTGCGGTATCGTGTACTACCTGGCGTTGCAAGTTGGTCAGGTCTACCTGGTCGAAGTCGGCCAGGTGCAGCGTACCGACACCTGCCGCGGCCAGGTACAGCGCCACGGGGGAACCCAACCCGCCCAAGCCCACGATCAGCGCTCTGCTGGCCTTGAGTTTCAGTTGCCCGGCAATGTCTACCTGGGCCAAGAGAATCTGCCGGCTGTAACGCAGCAACTCGTCGTCGGTCAGCATGGGCGCCGCCCCAGGGTGACGCGCTCATGACCGCCTAGGTCCGTGCAGCTTTCCACCTGCTCGAAGCCTTCAGCCTCAAGCAAGGTTCGCACTTGTACAGCCTGGTCGTAGCCGTGCTCCAACAGCAGCCAGCCTCCAGTGTTCAGGTACTCGGGGGCGTGGGCTACGATATGGCGGATATCGTCCAGGCCGTCTGCGCCAGAGACCAATGCGCTGGCGGGCTCGAAGCGTACATCCCCTTCACTCAGGTGAGGGTCTTCTGAGCGGAGGTAGGGCGGATTACTAAGGATCAGGTCGAAGCGCTGGCCGTGCAAGGCGCTAAACCAATGGCTTTCCCGCACCTGAACATTAGCGAGCCCCAGCCGCGCGCGGTTGCGTTCGGCCAAGGCCACCGCCTCGACCACGCGGTCTACAGCCATCACCTGCCAACCTGTGCGCTCTTGGCCGAGCGCCAGAGCGATTGCTCCAGTGCCGGTGCCTAGATCCAGCACCCGCGCCTGTTCTTGAGGCAGGCGGCGCAGCGCCTGTTCTACCAGCAGTTCGGTGTCGGGGCGCGGAATCAAGGTGTGGGGCGCGACTTCCAGATCCAGTGACCAGAAACCTTGCTGGCCCAGGATATAGGCCACCGGTTCGCCCTGGCGACGGCGCTCCAGATAGCCGGCAAACCGCTGCGCCGCGTCCGTCCCCACAATGCGCTCCGGCCAGGTGCGCAGGAAACTGCGGTTTTTACCCAAAGCCGCGGCCAGCAGCAGCTCAACGTCGAGCCGCGCGGTAGGAGAATCGGGCAGCTGCGACTCGCGCAACAGGCTCGCGATAATGGTCATTCAATCACCCAAGGCCGCTAGTTGATCGGCCTGGTACTCGGCCAGCAAAGGCTCGATCACCGCATCCACGCTGCCAGCAAGGATTTCATCCAGCGAATAAAGGGTAAGGTTAACCCGGTGGTCGGTCACTCGGCCTTGAGGGAAGTTATAAGTACGAATCCGTTCGGAGCGGTCCCCCGAGCCCACCAGCAGCTTGCGCTCGCTGGCAATGGCATTCTGAGCCGCGCTGGTTTGCATGTCGTTGAGCTTGGCCGACAGCCAGGACATGGCCCGTGCGCGGTTTTTGTGCTGAGAACGTTCTTCCTGGCATTCCACCACGATGCCCGTAGGCAAGTGGGTAATACGAATGGCCGAGTCGGTTTTGTTGACGTGCTGGCCACCGGCGCCGGATGAGCGATAGGTATCGACCCGCAGATCCGCAGGGTTGATTTCTATCGCCACCTGCTCGTCTGGCTCAGGCAACACCGCCACGGTACAGGCCGAGGTATGGATACGACCCTGGGACTCGGTTTCAGGCACGCGTTGCACTCGGTGCGCGCCAGACTCGAACTTGAGCTTGGCGTATACGTTATCCCCCTCGACCCGGGCGATCACCTCTTTATAGCCGCCGTGTTCGCCTTCGTTTTCCGACAGCACCTCCATGCGCCAACCACGTTTTTCCGCGTAACGCGAATACATGCGGAACAGGTCGCCGGAGAAAATCGCCGCTTCGTCACCCCCGGTGCCAGCGCGGATCTCCAAAAAGACATTACGACCGTCGTTGGGGTCTTTGGGCAGGAGCATGCGTTGTAGGTGCTGTTCGAGCTCAGCGATCCGCTGCTTGGCCTCGCGCACCTCTTCAACGGCCATCTCGCGCAGGTCTGGGTCGGCGTCCTTGAGCAGGGCCTGGGCCCCTTCCAGGTCGTCCTGCACCTTGCGCCACTGGCGGAAGGCGTCGACCACCGGTTCGAGTTCGGCATACTCACGAGACGATGCGCGAAAGCGACTCTGGTCAGCGATGATTTCAGCATCGCCTAGCAGGGCAGTCACTTCCTCGTAGCGCTCCTGGAGGGTTTCGAGTTTGTTGAGCAGTGACGCTTTCATGGAAGGGGTTTATCCGTGGCGCCCTCATCAAGGGCAAACAATTCTTGAGCCATGGCCAGCGCATCGAGGCGGCCCTCGGCGGAGAGTTTCTTGAGCTGCACGCTGGGTGCGTGCAACAGCTTGTTGGTCAACCCCCGGGCCAACTGGGCGAGCACCTCTTCGGCATTCCCCCCATTGGCCAGCAGGCGCTGGGCCTTTTGCAGTTCTTCATCGCGCAGCCGCTCGCCTTGCTGGCGGTACGCACGCAGCACGTCCACCGCCGCCAGCTCGCGCAGGCGCCCCATGAAGTCACTGACACCGCCGCTGACCATTTCTTCAGCGGCCTGGGCAGCGCCTTGGCGGCTCTTGAGGTTTTCGGCCACTACATCGTGCAGGTCATCCACGGTGTAGAGGTACACGTCGTCCAACTCGCCGACTTCGGGTTCGATGTCACGGGGAACGGCGATGTCCACCATGAAAATGGGCTTATGTCGCCGCTGCTTGAGTGCGCTCTCTACCGCGCCCTTGCCCAGGATCGGCAACTGGCTGGCAGTGGAGCTGATGACGATATCGCTGTTGACCAGTTCCTGAGGGATATCGGCCAACAGTACCGCATGGGCACCGAACTCCTCGGCCAGCACCTTAGCCCGCTCCAGGGTACGGTTGGCCACGACGATACGCTTGACGCCCTGCTCGTGCAGGTGCCTGGCCACCAATGTGATGGTTTCTCCCGCGCCGATCAGCAGGGCCTGGCTGCGCTGCAGGTCGGAGAAGATCTGCCGCGCCAGGCTCACCGCGGCAAAGGCCACCGATACCGGGTTCTCGCCGATGGCGGTGTCGGTGCGCACTTGCTTGGCGGCGCTGAAGGTCGCCTGAAACAACCGGCCCAACATAGGGCCCACGGTACCGGCTTCCCGAGCCACCGCGTAGGCCGACTTCATTTGCCCGAGAATCTGCGGCTCGCCCAGCACCAGGGAATCGAGCCCGGCCGCCACGCGCATCATGTGGCGCACCGCCTCGGCATCTTCGTGCACATAGGCGCAGACACGCAGGTCCTGAGGGCTGAGCTGGTGGTATTCGGCCAGCCACTGCAGCACCGTTTCGGCTTGGGCGGTCCCTTGTTCGATGTACAGTTCGCTACGGTTGCAGGTGGAAAGGATCGCCGCTTCCCGTGTGCCGGTACGCTGACACAACTGCTGCAACGCCTCGACCAGCTGCTCAGGGGTGAACGCCACGCGCTCACGCACGTCTACCGAGGCGGTCTTGTGGTTGATACCGAGGGCGAGGAAGGCCATGCACTGTCGCTGAAGGGGGTTTGAGCCGGCAATTGTCCTACTTCATCAGGTTCAGAACAACCACCACACTCTATTGTCCCAATAGACGCACGTCATAAAGCCGCTTATATGGGTTTGCCATTGAGCTTGTGTCATCATGCCCATCACCGCAGGTCAGCCGCTCGACTTCTCCTTATATGAAAAAATCCCCCGCGTTGCTTCTCGCCCTTGCCATGCTCGGTGGCTGCCAAAACCTGGCGGCGCCACAGGAGCCGGCCACTCCGGCCGCAGAGGCGCCTACGCCACCACCAGCCAAACCGGTGGTGTATGGCTCTTTCAGCGAAGAAACGCTCTATAGCCTGCTGGCCGCCGAACTGGCCGGCCAACGCAATCGTTTCGACATTGCGCTGGATAACTACGTCAATCAGGCCAACAAAACCCAGGACCCTGCCGTAGCCGAGCGCGCGTTCCGGATCGCCGAGTACATCGGGGCGGACCAATCCGCCTTGCAAACCTCGCTGATCTGGACCCGCACGGCGCCGGACAACCTGGATGCCCAGCGCGCCGCGGCCATTCAGTTGGCCCGGGGCGGGCGCTATGACGAATCCATGGCCTATATGGAGAAGGTGCTGCAGGGCAAGGGGGACACGCATTTTGACTTCCTTGCGCTGTCGGCGGCGGAAACCGACCAAGCCACCCGGGATGGCCTGTTGCATGGCTTCGAGCGCCTGTTGCAGAAATACCCGGACAATAGCCAACTGATCTTCGGCAAGGCATTGCTGCTGCAGCAGGATGGAAAGGCCCAGGACGCGCTGACGCTGCTGGAGCGTAACCCACCCCAAGACGATGAGATTGCCCCGCTGCTGTTGCGCGCGCGCCTGCTGCAAAACCTTGAGCGTGGCGATGAAGCCGTACCGCTGCTGGACAAAGCCGTACGTAAGTCGCCCGATGACAAGCGCCTGCGTCTTGCCCTGGCGCGCACCTTGGTCGAGCAAAACCGCATCGATGACGCCAAGGTACAGTTCCAGGTATTGCTGCAACAAAACCCGGATGACGACGAACTGCGTTATTCCCTGGCCCTGGTATGCCTGGAGGCCAAGGCGTGGGATGAAGCAGAAGGCTACCTGAATGACTTGGTAGAGCGCGGCGCCCATGTGGACTCCGCCCACCTTAACCTGGGCCGCGTGGCCGAGGAACGTAACCAACCGCAACAAGCGTTGAACCAATACGCCCTGGTTGGCACCGGCAGCGATTATCTGCCGGCCCAACTGCGCCAGGCCGATATTCTGATCGCTAACGGCCAGGCCGACGAAGCCGTGCGTCGCTTGTCTGCGAGCCGCGCCGCCAACCCGGATTACGCCGCCCAGCTCTACTTGGTAGAAGCCGAAACCCTCGCCGACAACAACAAGGTCGATCAGGCCTGGGCCGCGCTGGAGAAAGGCTTGAAGCAGTACCCTAACGACTCAAGCCTGCTGTATACCCGCGCCATGCTTGCGGAAAAACGCGGCGACCTGGGCCAATTGGAGCGGGACCTGCGGACCATCTTGCAGCGTGAGCCGGATAACGCCATGGCCCTCAATGCCTTGGGGTATACCCTCTCCGACCGCACCAACCGCTATGCCGAAGCCAAGGGCCTGATCGAAAAGGCCCATCAGTTGAACCCGGACGACCCAGCCGTGCTCGACAGCCTGGGTTGGGTTAACTACCGCCTGGGCAACCTGGATGTTGCCGAACGCTTCCTGCGCCAGGCCCTAGAGCGCTACCCCGACCACGAAGTGGCGGCCCACCTGGGTGAAGTGCTATGGGCCCAAGGCAAACAACGCGAGGCCCGCTGGGTGTGGGGCAACGCCTTGAAAGACCAACCTGATAGCCCTGCCCTGCGTAGCACGTTGCTGCGCCTCACCGGTTCCGAGAAGCTTTGATCCATGCTGCTGCGCTACGGCTTTACCTTTATCCTCATCACACTCCTGGCTGGCTGTGCCGGTCTTGCTCCCAAAGAAGCCGTTCAAGGCCAGGGTGACGCCCAGCACTGGCGCGACCACAAGGCCCAAACCACCCTGGTCGATGGCTGGGAGATCAACGGCAAGGTCGGGATACGTGCGCCTAGCGACTCCGGCAGTGGCACCCTCTATTGGCTGCAACGTAACGACTACTATGACATTCGCCTGTCCGGCCCCTTGGGCCGCGGCGCGGCTCGGCTTACCGGGCGGCCCGGGGACGTGACTTTGGAGGTGGCCAACCAGGGCCGTTACCAAGCTTCGAGCCCCGAGGACCTGCTGCAACAACAGCTAGGCTGGCGCCTGCCAGTCAGCAACTTGGTGTACTGGGTGCGCGGCCTGCCTGCCCCAGAAGGCAAAAGTACCGTGGTACTGGACGCCGACAGCCGCCTGGCACAGTTGCAGCAAGCCGGCTGGACCATTGAATACACCCGCTACAGCCAGCAGGGCGCCTACTGGCTGCCCGAGCGCCTGAAACTGCACGGTCAAGACCTGGACGTAACCCTGGTCATCAAGGACTGGCAACCTCGCCAGTTGGGGCATTGAAATGGACCAGCCACGGCTGACCCTCCCCGCCCCCGCCAAGCTCAACCTTATGCTGCACATTTTGGGCAGGCGCGACGATGGCTACCATGAGCTGCAAACGCTGTTTCAGTTCCTGGACTACGGCGACGAGTTGGATTTCGCCCCGCGAGACGATGGCGCCATTAGGCTGCATGACACCCTTGACGGTGTGCCCCATGACAGCAATCTGATCGTAAGGGCCGCCAAACGGCTGCAAGCCGAAGCGGGCACCTCGCTGGGCGCGGATATCTGGTTGCGAAAGGTTTTGCCCATGGGCGGCGGCATAGGCGGCGGCAGCTCCGACGCGGCCACCACCCTCGTGGGGCTCAACCGGCTCTGGCAACTGGGCTGGGAGGAAGATCGACTCGCGGCGCTGGGGCTTACCCTGGGTGCCGATGTGCCGGTGTTTGTGCGTGGTCGCGCGGCCTTTGCCGAGGGTGTAGGGGAAAAACTCACCCCCATTAACCCCGCCGAACCCTGGTATTTAGTGCTCGTTCCGCAAGTCTCTGTAAGTACAGCAGAAATTTTTTCAGATCCTCTGTTGACACGGGACTCTCCCGCCATTAAAGTGCGCTCCGTTCTCGAGGGAAACAGTCGAAATGACTGCCAACCGGTGGTCGAGAGGCGTTACCCGGATGTTCGTAACGCTTTGAGTTTGCTAAGTAAATTTACTCAGGCTAAACTCACCGGAACTGGAAGTTGTGTGTTTGGGGCCTTCCCAAACAAAGCTGAAGCTGATAAAGTCTCGGCCCTTCTGACAGAGACCCTCACAGGGTTTGTAGCAAAGGGAAGCAACATTTCGATGTTGCATCGCAAGCTAAATACTCTGGTCTAAAGAAACGAGTGCTCGGCACTCGGTTGATCCGCCACAGGGGCGTCGCCAAGCGGTAAGGCAGCAGGTTTTGATCCTGCCATGCGTTGGTTCGAATCCAGCCGCCCCTGCCATTTTCTATACTCATCCAGGTATACCCCAGCCGGCAGGTACTGCGCGTGTCCAAGATGATGGTCTTTACGGGGAATGCTAACCCCGATCTGGCTCGGCGTGTTGTACGTCAGCTTCATATTCCACTGGGTGACGTCTCCGTCGGTAAGTTCTCCGATGGCGAAATCAGCGCTGAAATCAACGAAAACGTCCGCGGTAAAGACGTCTTCATCATTCAGCCAACCTGTGCACCAACCAATGATAACCTGATGGAACTGGTGGTGATGGCAGATGCCTTCCGCCGTTCTTCAGCGTCCCGTATCACCGCGGTCATCCCCTACTTCGGCTATGCCCGCCAGGACCGACGTCCTCGCTCGGCCCGTGTAGCGATCAGTGCCAAGGTGGTTGCAGACATGTTGACCGTGGTCGGTATCGACCGCGTGCTTACCGTCGATCTGCACGCTGACCAGATTCAGGGCTTCTTCGATATTCCCGTCGACAACATCTACGGCTCGCCCGTGTTGGTCGATGACATCGAAGATCAACGCTTCGAAAACCTTATGATCGTCTCCCCGGACATCGGCGGCGTAGTGCGTGCCCGCGCCGTGGCCAAGTCCTTGGGCGTGGATCTGGGCATCATCGACAAGCGTCGTGAAAAAGCCAACCATTCCGAAGTGATGCACATCATTGGGGACGTGGAAGGCCGCACCTGTATCCTGGTCGACGACATGGTCGATACCGCTGGCACCCTGTGTCACGCGGCCAAGGCCCTGAAAGACCACGGCGCCGCCAAGGTCTACGCCTATAGCACCCACCCGGTGCTGTCGGGCCGCGCCATTGAAAACATTGAAAACTCCGTGCTGGACGAACTGGTGGTGACCAACACCGTTCCGTTGTCCGCCGCGGCGCAGTCTTGCTCGCGTATCCGTCAATTGGATATCGCACCCGTTGTTGCCGAAGCGATGCGTCGCATCAGCAATGAAGAATCGATCAGCGCGATGTTCCGTTAAGGCAACAGTCTTTACGAAATCATGCTGACGAACATGCCCCGCCTCGACATTTGTCTTGGCGGGGCTTTTTTGCCCTCACCACCCTGCGCTGGTCGCAAACGCCGGGTGGGCCAGGGCCAATTTGGAGAAACAACATGACCGATTTCACCCTGAATGCCGAAGCGCGTTCCGACCTGGGGAAAGGTGCGAGCCGCCGCCTGCGTCGTAACGCCGCCCAAGTGCCTGCCGTAATCTACGGTGGCGAACAAGCGCCTGAGTCCATCAGCCTGATGGCCAAAGACGTTGCCAAGCTGCTGGAAAACGAAGCGGCCTACGCTCACGTGATCGAGCTGAACGTCGCTGGCGCCAAGCAGAGCGTCATCATCAAGGCACTGCAGCGTCACCCTGCCAAGGGTCACGTACTGCACGCTGACTTCGTACGCGTGGTCGCTGGCCAGAAGCTGACCGCTACCGTGGCTATCCACTTCATGAACCAGGAAGCCGCAGTGAAGAAAGGCGGCGAAATCTCGCACGTTGTTTCCGAACTGGAAATCACCTGCCTGCCTAAAGACCTGCCTGAGTTCATCGAAGTCGACATGGCTAACGCCGAAGTGGGTACCATCGTCCACCTGTCCGAAATCAAGGCCCCTGCTGGCGTTGAATTCGTTGCACTGGCTCATGGTAACGACCTGGCTGTCGCCAACGTTCACGCTCCGCGCGTGGAAGCCGAAGACGCAGCTGACGAAGGCGCCGCTGAGTAATCAGTGAGCCTCGCCAAGGGGTGGTCGCCCTCAAGCGCCGCCCCCTCGCTATTAGTGACAAGAAAGAGCCCTTGACGTGACCGCCATCCAGTTGATCGTAGGCCTAGGTAACCCCGGCGCCGAATACGAACAGACCCGGCATAACGCAGGGGCTTTTTTCGTTGAGCGCGTAGCGCAGGCCCAGAATGTACACCTGGTGCCAGAGCGCAAGTTTTTTGGCCTGACCGGGCGTTTCAGCCACAAAGGCCAGGACGTTCGTCTGTTGATCCCCACCACCTACATGAACCGGAGCGGGCAGGCCGTGGCCGCCCTCGCCGGCTTCTATCGCATTCCATTGGAGGCGATACTGGTGGCTCACGACGAACTCGATATTCCCCCCGGGGTCGCCAAGCTCAAGCAGGGCGGCGGCCACGGTGGGCACAATGGCTTGCGCGACATTATCGCGCAGCTGGGTAACCAGAACGGCTTCCACCGCCTGCGGCTTGGCATTGGCCACCCAGGTGACGCCAGCAAGGTGTCAGGCTTCGTGCTAGGGCGCGCACCTCGCGCCGAGCAGGAGAAGCTCGACGCCAGTCTCGATTTCGCCCTCGGCGTGCTGCCAGACATGCTTGCCGGGGACTGGGCCCGGGCAATGCGAGAACTGCACAGCCAAAAGGCCTGACTTCACGAAGAGGGTTGTACCATGGGTTTCAATTGCGGCATCGTCGGCCTGCCTAACGTCGGCAAGTCCACCCTGTTCAACGCGCTGACCAAATCGGGCATCGCCGCGGAAAACTTCCCGTTCTGCACCATCGAGCCAAACAGCGGCATCGTGCCCATGCCCGACGCCCGCCTGGACGCACTGGCGGCCATCGTGAAGCCAAAGCGCATACTTCCCACCACCATGGAGTTCGTAGACATCGCGGGCCTGGTAGCGGGCGCCTCCAAGGGCGAAGGCCTGGGCAACAAGTTCCTGGCGAACATTCGCGAGACAGACGCCATCGCCCACGTGGTGCGCTGCTTCGAAGACGAAAACGTGATTCACGTCTCCAACAGCGTGAACCCCAAGCGCGACATCGAAATTATCGACCTGGAGCTGATCTTCGCGGACTTGGATAGCTGCGAGAAGCAGCTGCAAAAGGTCACTCGCAACGCCAAGGGCGGCGATAAGGAGGCCCTCGCGCAAAAGGCCATCCTGGAAAAGCTGATCCCCCACTTCACCGAAGGCAAACCGGCGCGCAGCCTGATGAAGGGCATGGGCGTGGACGAGAAGCAGCTGATCCGTGGCTTCCATCTGCTTACCAGCAAGCCAGTGATGTATATCGCCAACGTGGCTGAAGACGGCTTCGAGAACAATCCGCACCTAGACGTAGTCAAGGCCATTGCCGAAGAAGAAGGCGCCTTGGTAGTGCCAGTGTGCAACAAGATCGAGGCAGAAATCGCCGAACTGGATGACGGAGAAGAAAAGGATATGTTCCTGGAGTCCCTAGGCCTTGAAGAGCCAGGCTTAAACCGAGTGATCCGCGCGGGCTACTCATTGCTGAGCCTGCAAACCTACTTCACCGCCGGCGTGGAAGAAGTGCGCGCCTGGACTGTACGCATCGGCGCCACCGCGCCCCAGGCCGCTGGCGTGATCCATACCGACTTCGAGAAAGGCTTCATTCGAGCCGAAGTCGTGGGCTATGACGACTTTATCCAGTACAACGGCGAAGCCGGTGCCAAGGAAGCGGGCAAGTGGCGGCTGGAAGGCAAGGAATATATCGTCAAGGATGGTGATGTGATGCACTTCCGGTTTAACGTCTGAGCGGTAGATAACATCGCAGGTGATTGCATAAACTTGCGCAGCAGCTAGAAATCACCCCGAAAGCCCCATTATGTGGGGCTTTCGTGTTTCTATGCTTCTGGACACTAAGCTTAGGGAAGGGCACTCAAGTCTATCGCCAAGCGACCGATAGTATTGTAGTCGTTGGCTTACCTTCTCTTCCGCATTCACTGCGCGCAGCTATTTCAGGAAATCTATGTCATTACGAACAATGAATATTGCCCCGCGCGCGTTCCTTGGGTTTTCTCTGATAGGGGCCCTCATGCTGATTCTCGGCATCTTCGCGCTGTCGCAGATGAGCAAAATCCGAAGCGCGGGCGATCAGGTCGCGCAGGATAGCGTCCCAAGCATACAGAGCCTGAACGCGATGACTGTGGCGGGAATCCGCATGCGGGTTCTGTCGTATCGTCTGCTGACAAATCGCGATCCGGAGGTTCAGGCAAAAACTGTCGAGTTATTTGCCGTACGCAACAAGCAGATCGACGATGCCCGGGCAACCTATGAAAAACTGATTGCATCACCTGAGGAACAGGCAAGCTACGCGGAGTATGTGCGTCTGTTGGGTGGATATCGCCAAATTGAAGCACGCATTATTAGCTTGAGCCGTGCGGGCAAGGTAGAGGAAATGACCGCACTGCTGAATGCAGAGTCGGCCGCTAACTCTGACCAAATGAATATCACCCTGGCAACACTGTCCGAGATTAATGCGAAGCAGTTGGGCGTCACAAATAAAGCAGCTGCCGACGAATACGCCTCGGCATTCAACCTGGTGGTCAGTCTGCTGATCGTCTCTGCCATCCTGACTATGCTGTTCGCCTGGCTGCTGACTCGAAGCATTACCCAGCCAATCGCTGCGGCGCTGAAAGCCGCAGAGTCCATCGCTGAAGGCAATTTGACTCGCACCATCAAAGTCGAAGGCACTGATGAGGCTGGCCGCTTGCTGTTAGCCATGCAAAAAATGCAGGGAAAATTGCGCGACACCTTGATGCGTATATCGGGCTCCGCCACGCAGCTTGCTTCTGCCGCTGAAGAACTGAATGCCGTCACTGACGAAAGCGCCCGTGGTTTGTCCCAGCAGAATAACGAAATTGAGCAGGCTGCCACGGCAGTTAACGAAATGACCAGTGCCGTGGAAGAGGTGGCGCGTAACGCCATGAGCACTTCCGAAGCCTCTAAAAATGCTGCCGCTTCAGCAGGTAATGGCCGCGATCTGGTTCAGGGAACCGTTGCCGCCATCGAACGTATGAGCAGTGACGTGCAAAGCACCGCCGATCTGATTGGCAATCTGGCTGTTGAGTCCCGAGACATTGGTAAGGTGCTGGATGTGATTCGTGGGCTGGCGGATCAGACCAACCTTTTGGCCTTGAATGCAGCCATCGAAGCCGCCCGTGCCGGTGAAGCCGGACGAGGTTTCGCCGTGGTTGCCGATGAAGTGCGCGCGTTGGCCCATCGTACTCAGCAGTCAACGAGCGAAATCGAACGCATGGTCGGTAGCATTCAGAGCGGTACTGAGCAGGCCGTTAGCTCCATGCGCAACAGCACTGAACGCGCCGAATCGACCCTGAACATCGCTAAGGGCGCAGGCTTGGCGCTGGATACCATCAACACGGCTGTCATGGAAATCAACGAGCGCAATCTGGTAATCGCCAGCGCAGCCGAAGAGCAAGCCGCTGTCGCCCGTGAAGTGGATCGCAACCTGGTCAATATCCGCGACCTGTCTGCACAGTCTTCCGAAGGGGCCACGCAGACCAGCGCGGCCAGTGGCGAACTGACTCGTCTGGCTGTGGACCTGAACAGCATGGTCTCGCGGTTTAGTGTATAAGCGCTAGCAAAACCACTCGAACTCGCCCCCCAATGTCTGGACCAGGTGTCCAGCTTTTAGGGGGAGTTCATATCCGCCAACACACGTGCATTGCCAATCCTGACGCCTTCCCGGCTAAAGCCGGCCCCACCGAAACACGGCCACAATGAATGGGATCGGTGCCTTGTGTACCGCACGAATTGCAGCACTAAGCAACCCTGCCACCGCTTGCTCCAATGACTCCGCGCCATCCATGCCAGCCAATGCACCGCGCTGACCAGCGTAAAGGTCGAGCGCCTCGCGGTAGAGGCCTGCCTTGCTCCCAAACGCCGCTTACAGGCTGGGCGGCAGCGGCGGTTACCCCTTCAAGGATAGGGTCAATGAACACATCGAGGCGCGAGAGCGGTTGTTCCGAGATGGCCAGAACAGCGCTTAGATCTTGAGCTCATTCCAGTCCTAAAAAGATCGTTACCTCTTATAACCGGCGCGCCTGTCTAGCGTTTCTCGATTATTCGGGCCTTTGCGCGCCGCTGGCTTCGGGCAGCGCGGCGGCCCGGGTTACGGTCTTGAAGTAGGCCAAGTGATAAGCCAGGCCAACGAATACCGCGCCGCCCACTGCGTTACCCAAAAATACCGGAATGAAATTCTCGCCGAACTGCGCCCAACTCAAGGCTCCTCCAAAAATCGCCGCGGGTATCACGAACATGTTGGCGACGATGTGCTGGAAGCCGATCGCGACGAATGCCATCACTGGAAACCACATGCCGACCACTTTACCAACCACGTCCTTGCTCGCGTAGCTGAGCCACACCGCCAGGCACACCAGCCAATTGCAGCCAATGCCAGAGATGAAGGCCTGTTCGAAGCTGGCCGCTACCTTGGCATTAGCGATGGCCACGGTCTTGGCCATGAAGACGCCTTCGGTCAGGCCTACCAGATGCCCGAAGCAATAAGCGACGAACACCGCGCCAATCAGGTTGGCCAGAGTCACTAGCAGCCAGTTGCGCGCGAGCTGGCCCAGGCCGATACGCCCAGCGAACAGTGCCATGGGCAGGCTCATCATGTTACCGGTCAGCAGCTCACCGCCGGCCAGCACCACCAGAATCAGCCCCACGGGAAACACCACAGCGCCAAGCAGGTTGCCTAGCGAAGCCCAATCGCTAGGGATCATGGTGCTGACATGAATGTCGAGGAGAAACCCAAGGGCGATGAAAGCCCCTGCCAGAAATCCTAGGATTATCAAGGATGACAGGCTCAAGTGGGCCTTCTTGACGCCGCTTTCGACGGCAATTTCAGCGATTTGCTGCGGGGTGTTCAGAGACATGGCGGGCTCGTGCTGGTCGTGGGCTGAGCATGGGAACTACACACTCAAGCGGTGCGCGCATCTGTCGCACCTGCCAGGTACGTTACGGGGCGACTCGGCAAATGGCCAATAGGCTGTTTTGATCGGCCGATTGAAAAGGCCAATGACGCGCGCCCTCCTGCATCGCCTGACCCCAGGGTTTCAGGCCCGCGCGCTTGGCCGTGTTCAGGCCGATCGCCGATCGGTCAATGCAGGCGCCTTCGCAAGCGATCATCTCGATCAGCGACTTAAACGAAGCGACAGTTGGCAAGCAGGTGGTTGTACGATAACGTATGAGACATGGTTACTAAATATTTCAAGAACGACCTTTGCCTATGAAAATCACTGCCATAGAGCTGTCTCGTGTCAGCATCCCCTTCTACGCCGGCGTTCGGCAACATGTAGGTGTAGTGCAGGAAGACGATGCCTTTAACGCCGCCTCCCCTCGCCACAGTCGCATGGAAAGCCTGATTATCCAGGTGCATACCGACCAAGGCATGGTCGGCTGGGGAGAGGCATTTGGCCACGGCTCGAACCCAGTGACCTTCGAGGCCCTGAAAACTTTGATAGCCCCACAATTCATCGGTTTGGATTTAGAGGACCGGGCATGGGCCATGGAATCGGTACGCAAGGCCTTGCACGGGTTCGGGAGTACCGGCCCTGTCGCTTATGGCCTGGCGGGCATGGATATCGCTTTGTGGGACCTGGCCGCGCAACAGGCCGGCCAGCCGTTATGGCAGTTGCTTGGTGGTAAGCCTCGAGAGCTGGAGCTGTATGCCAGCCTGGTGAGCTATGGCAACGACCCCGATACTGTCGCCCGGCATGTAACGCGTGCCCGGGCCGCGGGATTCAACAAGGTCAAGCTGCATGAAACTCAATATCCCGCCATTGCCGCGGCACGCCAGGCGTTGCCTGCGGGCGCCGGGGACCTGATGGTGGACGTGAACTGCCCTTGGTCGGTTGATGAAGCTCGGATAACGGCCCAACAGCTACGCGAGTTGGGGCTGACCTGGCTGGAAGAGCCGGTCTGGCCGCCTGACGACGCCCATGGCCTGGCCACCGTCCGCCGCGAAGGCGTGCGCCTGGCCGCGGGTGAAAACGCGCCAGGGGTGAATGGTATCCGGGCATTGCTGGACAACGCATCAGTGGATGTAGTGCAGCCTAGTGTCGCCAAGGTAGGCGGTATTAGCGCCATGCTCGAGATCTTTGCCCTCGCGCGCCAGTATGAGGTTGAGGTGGTCCCCCACTGCTTTTATTTCGGCCCAGGCTTACTCGCGGTCGCTCACCTGTGCACCCTGCTACCCGAGAGCGTTGCGGTAGAGGTGCCCTTTATCGAGTTCGAGGCGCTTCTTTATCCGGAGCTTGACTTCAAACCGCGCATGGCCCTGCCAGCGAAGCCAGGGTTAGGCTTCGTGGCCAACATGGACGTATTGACGAAATACCGTATCGCACATACCCACGTGGCGTGAGCGCCGAGCGCCAAATTCCAATAACAAAGGGCTTTGATATGTTTACGCAGTATCGCTGGCGGATCGCCGCGCTGTTGTTTGGCGCTGGCATGCTCAACTACCTGGACCGTGCCGCGCTATCAGTGGTGGCACCTATGGTGAAGTCGGAACTTGGCATCGACGACCTCCACATGGGTTTCATCTTCAGCAGCTTTTTCATCGGGTATTGCGCCCTCTGCTTCATCGGCGGATGGGCCGCGGACCGTTTTGGCCCGCGCAAGGTATTTAGCTGGTCGGCAGGGGTGTGGTCAATTTTCTGCGGGCTCACGGCGACTGTCACCGGCTACGCGCAATTACTGGTCTATCGCGTGGTGTTTGGCATGGGCGAAGGCCCCATGGGTACCACCACTAACAAGGCCATAACCAACTGGTTCCCGCGGGAAGAAGCAGGTCGCGCTATCGGCTTCACCAACTGTGGGCAACCCCTTGGCGCTGCGCTTGCCGCACCTGTGGTCGGCCTTGTGGCCCTACACTTTGGCTGGCGGGTGTCATTCCTGGTGATCGCCCTATTGGGGTTGGTGTGGATGGCGGCCTGGCTGCGCTGGTTCCGCGACCAACCGGCCGAGCATCCCGGGGTGAGTGTGGCCGAGCGTGAATTGATCGCGCAAAGCCGTGCCCAGGCGGTAACGGAATCTGGCGCGGATGACAGCAAGGGCCTTGCCCACTATATCTTTAGCGCGCCGGTATTGGCCGTGGCGATGGCGTTCTTCTGCTTCAACTATGTGTTGTATTTCTTCCTGACCTGGTTGCCCAGCTACTTAATGGATGCCCAGCACCTAGACGTGAAGAGCATGAGCATCGTGGGGGTCATTCCCTGGCTGGGCGCGGCAGTAGGCTTTATGGGGGGCGGGGCTGCCACTGACTGGCTGGGGAGGCGGCTGAAAAACGTCATCGTCGCTCGCAAGATCATGCTAACCCTCGGCCTTGGGATGGCCGCCATCTGTGTGCTGCTGGTGAACCAGGTCAGCTCGCTGGAAGCGGCGGTAGCCTGCATTACCGTAGCCAGTGTGTTCCTGTTCTTCACGCCGCAGATTTGTTGGTCCCTGATCCAGGATATCGTGCCGAAGAATCGCGTCGGCGGGACAGGCGGCTTCGTACACTTGCTGGCCAATCTTGCCGGTATTGCCTCGCCGACCATCACTGGCCTATTGGTGCAGCTTAGCGGCGGCTATGCCTCGGCCTTCCTCGCGGCGGCTGTCGTTTCGGCGGTGGGCATGCTGGTGGTGCTGGTGGCCGTGCGCTCCCAGGCCCACCTCGTGGCTCATACCGCACTCTGACGGTCGTACTAAGCTCGGCGCGAGATACCACGTCACACTGCAATAGCCGACCCACGGCTCACCGGGCTTATTATTGCTACACGCTAGGTGTATATAAGATCGCCTTTCGGTGATTCAATTGTGCAGACAGACAATATTCTCGGTCATACTGAGACTGACCGCTTAATAAATCCATTAGGAACGCTTATGTCTCGCCTTGCCGAATACCGTGCTTTAGAACAGAAACTGGCTGCTCAGCTCGCAGAACTTGAGAGCATGAAAAATGATGAAGGCTTGAAGCGTGAAGTCGAGTTCGAGCAAAAACTACGTGAATTGCTTGGCGAGTACAGTTATAGCCTTAAACACATTATCGCCATCATCGATCCTCAGGCAGCTCAGCGCCCAGCGGCAGAGCCAGTAAAAAATACCCGCAAAGCCCGCACTGTAAAGCGCTACAAACACCCTGATACCGGTGAAGTTGTCGAAACCAAGGGTGGCAATAACAAAACCATCAAAGCCTGGAAAAGCGAGCACGGTGCCGAAAACGTGGAAAGCTGGGTCGAGTAATTCGCCTCAAGCCACATAAGTTAGTAAGGGATGCCACTGGATTGTTTCCCAATGCAAGCTCAGGAAACGATTGACGTGCACGGTACGTGCTGGCGCAGCCGAGTACCCGTGGCCTCCCTGCGCGCAAGGTCATTATGCTAAACCCGCATATAGGTTTTCAGAGCTGAGCGAGTGATGGGCCAAAATACTCGCAACGCGTAGCGGGTAAAACCTCGAAAGGCCCGCCGTTATGGCGAGCCTTCAGCGAGCCTTTAATACAGCGTGCTAGCTATCTGGTCAGGTGAACAGGTCTACACCCAACTGGAAGGCAACCCACAGCGCGAGGCCCGTCGCAAATACCAAGGCGATGTTCTCGAGAATGTTGTTACGGTATTGCTTGTCCAGCAAAGACTTCTGATTGGACATGATCAACAAGCCAAGAGAGATCACAGGCAAGCCAACAATGTTCAAGGCATTAACGCCAATGGTCAGCGTAACGAAGTCCGGCATTCCTGGCAGCGACCAGATCAGCGGCGTAACCAGGATAAACAACATAAACCACTTGTGCATCGGGTCGCGGTGGAATTCCTTGCCGTACCGCTGGCGACGCTCGGGCTTGACGTGCTGGAAGGCATCGGTGATCAGCATGGGGAATGCGGTAGTCTTACCGGCGATACTGGCGAACAAGGTGGCGAATACCCCAACAAAGAACACATACCAGCCGATGGAACCGAAAAACATTTCCAGGGCCTTGCCCAGATCCGCCAGTGTGTTGACCTCGATGCCATTGGGTCGCAGGATTTCCGCGCCGACGATCCAGATCGCCAGGTTGATGATAATGCCCACGAACACCGCGAACAGCAGGTCGTTGCGCTGGATGCGCTTGTGCTCCGGGCCTACCCAACCCTTCTGGCGCATTACGTAAGGATGCACGAAGTTGGCAACGGAACCGGCCACCGCGCCAATGACTGAAACCGCAACCAGCAGCGCACCGTGAACGCCCTCGTCGGGCGGAATGCTAAAACCGATGGTGCCCTTGATAATGCCCGTCACGTCTGGCCCGGACATCACCGCTAACGCAATGAACGCCAGAGTCATGATAGCCAGCAAGGCTTTCATCACCCCTTCGATTAACGTATAGATATTCCGGCCGACCAGCATCCAGACCGCCACGACCACTGCCATGGAGCAGAGCAGCGGATAATCTATCTTCAAGAGCATGGCCAGGGCTTCGCCAGCACCCTTGATCATGTAGGCATTCATCAAGTGCCCCATCAACAAGGCATACACCAGCAGGAACCACCCAAAGAATGGATTCAACTGAGCATAACCTTGGAGGATGGTCATGCCTTGGTTATTGCACAGTTGGAAGCGGGCAATGATGTTGACGATCAGATAGCGCAGCAGCAACGAAACTGCCAGCACCCACATCATGGCGTAACCGTAATTCGCGCCCGCGACGGAAGAGGTGATCAAGTCACCCGCGCCTAGCCATGCCAACACAGCGATGATCCCGGGGCCCAGGAGCTTGAGTATCCTCACGACACGGCTTTGCGATGGGGCTGCAGCTAATTCTTGAGCAGAGGGAGTGCTCGGCATGGGTGATCTCCAATTGTTGTTTTTGTGGGAACACGCGCAGTCGAACACAGTAGATACGATGTCGTACAAGTAGAGTTGTAACGAATTGTTTTACAAGGTTGGCTACCCAGCGTGCAGAACCGCCTTGTGACCAGGTAAGTCCTATGGCTGCGGGCTCGCTATGTGCCCTCCTCCTGGCACCAGATCGCAGTAGGTGCCTGGCACTGCCAAACATTTACGAGGACGATCCTTGAAAACTATGAACGCAGTTGCTAACCAGGCGGCTCAACCGATCAGTCACCGGGGCCATTATCGACAGGGCACGAGCGCAGCCGATCTGATCACTGGAGGCGTACGGCCTGATTACATCGAGGGCGGTGCGCAGGCAGCCCCTGTGGAAGTCAGCCTGCTAGGCGGCATTACATAGCTTCAGCCATCAGGAATATACAAAGCTCAAAAAACGTTATAATGTAACCAAATCCCTTACCTGATGGAGTTTTTATGAAGCCTGATATTCACCCTGATTACCGCCCCGTGTTGTTTCACGACACCGCAGCCAATGTGTACTTCTTGATAGGTTCTACAGTAGAAACCACTCGAACCGAGCAGCACAGCGACGGTAATGTTTACCCCTATGTAGCCTTGGACGTCTCCAGTGCATCCCACCCGATGTACACCGGTCAGGTGCGCAAAACCCAAGCCGAAGGCCGCGTTGCTGGCTTCAATAAGCGCTTTGCTGGGTTTCGCTCGCCAACCAATACCTAGTCAAGCCCGCAGCGCAGAGCATTGCATATGAGTCGCCTGCCCGCTGAATGACGTTAGGCCAAGGCTGCAGTGTACAGAACGATCAGTCAGGCAGAACCTGTGCCAGCGCGGCCCCGGCCAGCCGTGCGGTAGAAAGAAGCCGGTCCAGGCTCTGCCCATGGCGCGCGCTGGCCGAAAGGCCCGCCATGGTAGTGCAAACAAAGTCTGTGATTCGATCTGCCTTCAGCGGGTACTGTTGCAAAACGCTATCGCGAATAAAGTCTTGTGCCGCTCTATGAAAGGCGCAGGCCGCCTCACGCGCCTCCGGATCGTTGCACCGCGTGCCCTCCAGCACCAGGCAACCTGTGGCGGCAGCATCGGCGGCGTAGCTGCGGGCGGCCTCCTCTAACACCTGCGCAAGCGACACAGCCAACGGCTGGTCTGCCGTTAGAATCTGCGCAAAAGGAATGGCACCGGTTACGGCATACCGCTCAAGAACCTGTGCGTACAATTGGGCCTTACTCCCAAAAGCGGCGTAGAAGCTAGGCGGGTTGATACCAAGCGCTTTGGTTAGATCAGCAACACTTACCCCATCGTAGCCTTTGGAATGGAACAAGCCCTGAGCAGTCGCAATGGCTTCGTCAGGATTGAACATGCGAGGCCGACCACGCGCTGATGGTTTATTTGTAGTCATCGCTACACAATACCTTGACAGCCTGAAAGGCCACTATTGTATCATCCACTACATTAATCAGGAGGGTGATCATGTCAGACTTCAAAAACAAATCGGTGCTGGTGCTGGGTGGAAGCCGGGGCATCGGCTCAGCCATCGTAAAACGCTTTGCGGCAGACGGCGCAAAGGTGACCTTTACCTACTCAGGCTCACCAGAAGCAGGGCAACGTCTTGCCGTTGAAACCGGCAGTCGTGCTTATTCGACCGATAGCGCTGACCGGGATGCGGTCATAGCTCGGGTCCGTGATAGCGGGCCGCTGGATGTGCTGGTAGTGAATTCTGGTATAGCAATTTTCGGTGATGCGTTGGAGCAAGACCCAGATGCAATCGACCGTTTATTGCGCATCAACGTACATGCGCCCTATCACGCCTCGGTAGAAGCCGCGCGGCAGATGCCAGAAGGCGGTCGAATCATCGTGATAGGTTCAGTGAACGGGGACCGCATGCCGTTGCCTGGCATGGCGTCCTATGCATTAAGCAAATCCGCGTTGCAGGGAATGGCGCGAGGGCTGGCCCGGGATTTTGGGCCACGCGGTATCACCATCAATATTGTGCAACCAGGGCCAATCGACACCGATGCAAACCCTGCGAATGGCCCGATGAAAGACCTGATGCATAGCTTCATGGCAATCAAACGCCACGGTCGGCCCGATGAGGTAGCGGGCATGGTGGCCTGGCTGGCTGGGCCTGAGGCAAGCTTTGTCACAGGCGCCATGCACACGATTGACGGTGCGTTCGGCGCTTGACAGCTTTGTGTAGACCATTACTACTGATTGCTTTGGGATTCACCAAGGCGGGCAAGGGCCGATGAGTTCACATAGGCTTAGGCCAGGCTTGGGGAAACCCACGGCTGCTGTGTTCGGCAGGCAGTCGTGGGCCAAGCTTCTCTGACCGACGCTGAGGTCAGCATTTGATTTCCACAAAGCCATCAGATACTTGATGCGTCACATTTTTATAATTGAAACTAAACGCATATTTCAATTTGACATACTCTTCGGTAATGTCCACAAACATTGTTTTCAAATCGTGCGTCAGGCATATAAAGCTATTAACGATAAACAGGGCGCGTGTTACTTCGGATTTTTCTCCAAGCTTGCTGTCATGAGGGAAGAACAGATACATGCCTTGTACGTGGCCATTTTTTTCCTCAAAGGCGCCCAGACGGTATTCGCTAGTACCTTTAATGAAGGAGAACCGCGTAGGCAAAAACGCTTTATTTTCCCCAAACACAGGCGGATTGATATGAGCTGAACCGCTACCTGTGGGGGTGTGGGTAGACACAGGGCCACCCCACTTGATATCAATATTCCCGTCCAACACTCCAAATTCAGCCGTCTCTGCCTTACCGGAGAACTCGAAGTTAGCTTTCAGGGTATTTTGTGCATGGTCCCATTCGACGCCCGCCGTACCTGTTTCAGCAAAGCCAGAGCCAAGGTCCGATGCCAGCGCAGCCTGAACACCGTGGCTATCGCTTGCTGAAATTGGGTGGCTGCCATTTTCAAGTGTTTTTGGAAGGCTTAGCAGGATCAGCCGATGCTCTGCATTGGCCCTACCGGTCATGCCCCATACATGTATTTTATCGAAGATCTCATATACGTCCATTTCCTCAGCGGAAAATTGAGAACTTACATTGGCCACTGTAACGCTGGCAGATATCCTTCCTTCGGCTTTATGGGATTTTAATACACGATCAGTGTTATTCATACCAACCTCACTAACTGGTTAAGCTCAGCCCGTAACAATGAGCCATGCCTGATCCACGCTAATGATTGCGCAAGCGCCCCGCAACTAGTAGAACTGCCAGGTTGCGTTCTTCTGGAGAGAAAACTGTAATACCGCGAGCCTGCCGCGCCCTATTTCCAAGCTTAACGGCACTTGGCTATGACACGAGTAGCATTGACGCACCCTACACTACCGCCCCAATAAGAAAAGTAGCTAAGGTAAAGCCCAATATCCGTTGAACCCCTACCCCTGCCATCGCTACCACAGACGCCGCCCAGAATGATGCTCATCGGCCCACCATAGAGCGGGCGGTCAAAGGCGGGCCCGGTCCGCTTCCTCGGCTTTTTTCGCCTTGTCTGCGTGGCCGGGCCTGACCTTCGCGTCAAAACATTTCGTACAGAGCCTAGTAGGCCCAGCGCGACGGCATTCACTTAGGGTGACGTTACTCAGTCGGCGATTCGGTATTGATGTAATCCGGTACCTCGGCCAGGGGGAACTGGCGTTGTTGGTCCCGGGTGGCCGTGCGCTTGGCGGGCAAAGGCTCCAGGGCTTGCGGCTTACCTGTTTCCAGCGCCCTCTCGATAGCCGCTACCACCCGTACATCGCGCCAGCCTTCATCGCCGTCCGGCTCTGGCTCTTGATTCTTGATAATGCACTCGGAGAAGTAAGCGGTTTCACCGGCGAACTGGTCCACCACAGGGTGTAAGTGTTCCAGGGTGTGCTCGCCTAGGGTCGCGCGGTAGCCGATGGCCACGCCTTCGCCATAGCCGAAGCAGGGGGAGGCTTCGATTTCGCCTTTGCTGCCGATCAACTGGAAGCGTTCCGTGCCGGGCAGGGTGAAGCTTACGGTGAATTGAGCCAGGCGCTCGTCGGGGAAGCGCAGGACCACGCTGACGGTATCCCACGTATTGACGGCGCTACCCGGTGCATGGATACCGACGGCGCTCACCTCGATGGGCTCGGCGGCGAACAGCTGGCGCACCATGTTCAGTGGATAAGGCCCCATATCAGCTACGGGCCCGGCGCCAAACCCGCTTTGAGCGCGATGGTTGCTGGGTTTAACGATCTGGGTAAAGGTAGCCGTGAACAGCCGCGGCTCGCCGAACTCACCCGCATGAACCCGTTCGATCATCTCCAGGGTGCCGGGCTCGCAGTGCAGCCGATACGCGATCATCAACTTGGTGCCCGTGCGCTTCTGCGCCTCAAGCATTTTCTTGCACTCAGCCTCGTCAGTAGCCATGGGTTTTTCCAGCAGCACATGGATACCGGCTTCCAGCGCCGGCACTACGAATTCGGTATGGCGAAAGTTAGGCGTGGCCACGTACACCGCATCGATCTCACCGGAGGCTAACAGCGTGTCGTATTGCTCGTAGGCGTAGCTTTTAAGGCTATAGCTTTTGGCGAGGTCAGCCGCTTTCACCGGGTCGCCGGTCACCAGCGCGGTCATGACCGAGTTGTCGGTCTGGCCAACGCCGGGCATGAACGCACCCTGGGAAATGGACCCGCCGCCTACCACGGCATAACGGATACGGCCTTTTGAGTCGGGCATCTTGGCCTCCTGATCAGTGGGAAAGGGGATCGGCTTCCTCCAGCTGAGCGTCTGGGCGGCGCCGAAGTTCCGTCAGACGGCCGCCACGTACCTCTGGTAAAACTCCAAGGTCGCCAGGTTTTTGTCCTTGGCCTCGAACATGATGTCGAACCGGTCGAGGAACCGCAGCGCGTAGGCGTTGGTGCAGTGGTTCCACATGCGGGCGCTGTGAAGGTACAGGTCGCGCTTGTTCACCTGCTCAAGCAGCTTATCCATTTCCAGTGGCGTGTCTGGCGTGAAACCCAGGGTTTGCAAGTGTTCCGGGGGCTGTGAATAGTGCATGGCTGGGCGTACCCCGCGCCAGCTGTCGACGATGCGCTCCACCCGCGGGTCATCGGGCGCGATGTAGGCCGATTCGTTGATCCAGCAATGGTGAATGTCCAGCACCACCGGCGCCAGGTCGGCGAGGGCCAGGCAATCGTCCACTCCGTAGACCTTTTCTTCATTTTCAAAGGTGATGGTATTGCGGGCCTCCACCGAAAGCCTTGGCCAGGTGGCACGTACCCCTGCCCCGCCTAGCCGCCCGGCAATATGCACATTGCATTTGAAATCCTGAAAGCGTTGACCGTACCCCATCATGCGGATCATATCGGCATGGTACTCGAATTCGGCCACGCTGTTATCCACCACTTCGGGCCGGTCTGAGCCCAACACACAGTACTGCCCTGGGTGGAACGACAGGCGAATGGCATGGGCGCGGGCGAACTCACCTACCTCGGCAAAGCGCGTATGCAGGTGCGCCTGTAGGGAAGGCGCCTGGTAAAAGCCTGCTACCTGAGGGTGGCTGTACAGGGGCAGCAGGTCGCTACTTAAGCGCAGCATTCGCAACGGCAGTGGCAACTCGGCCACATAGGCCAACAGCCGCAGTTGCGCGTCAAGGTTATGCTCCACCAGCTGGCGCAGCTTGTCCGCTGCCGCTTCCACGGTGGCGCTGTTGATCCAGCGCAACGTCGTGGTACGGGGGTTGAAAGCCTTTTCGATGACCTCCAGCTCCTTGAGCGTAAAGCTGCGCAACGGGTGGCGGTACAGACAGGCAAAGCCCAGGCGCGCTTCGCTCATGCGGGGGCCCGCCATATACCATGGAACGGCCCTTGGGCGCCGAACACCGGGTCTGACGCAGGATAGGTTGCCTGGATAATCGCTTGCTGCTGCTTGGCCGTAGGCGCTTCCCGGCAGATGTCGAAACTGGCTCCGGCTGGGTAAGCGCCCACCACGAGAAAGTCCTTACTGGCACTGAGCCGACAGTGGCCGGTGCCCGCGGGTAATAGCAGCACGTCCCCGGCCTGCACCTCTACCTCGTAACCCTCTGGCCCACCCAATACCAAGCGCGCGCTGCCGGCGGCGATGCCTAGCACTTCATGGGCGGTGGAGTGGTAATGGTGGTAGTCGAACACGCCATCGCGCCACTGAGCTGGCCAATGATTGACCTCCAGCAGTTGTTCGAAGGCACTGGCCAGGTCACTGATCTGAGACATGACCTGCCGGTACACAATAACCGGCAGGTCAGGGTTGTTGGGTACCCAGCCGTTAGGCTCCATGCGCACAGCCTCGACCGACGCCAAGGTGCCATCAGCGAGCATTGGGAGGCTGCCAACGGCTAGGGATACCTCCAGCGGGTGAATAAACGCTTTGTTCGAGGCCATTACGTGCTCCTGACACAGATGATTACCTATGACAGCAGAACGGCCTGGCCTATCAATTCACCCTTGGGCGCGTTGCAGCTCGAGCAACACCTCCAGCGGGTGGCGCAACTCGCGCTCAGCCAGGCGCTTGGTTTGGCTGCGGCAGGAGTAGCCCGTGGCCAAGGCCTCGCCTTGAGCCTCCACGGGTATCGCCACCTGCTTGGCCCAGGATTGGTCGAAGATCGCCCGTGAGCTGTGCTGGTTGCGCGCCTCGTGACCATAAGTGCCAGACATGCCACAGCAGCCAGTGGCCTGGGTCGTCAAATTCAGGCCAGCCCGGGTAAACAACGCTTCCCACTGCTGGGTGCTGGCCGGGGCGTTGGTTTTCTCCGTGCAGTGGGCCAGCAACCGGTAACGGGTCGGCGCCTTGGCTTTGAGGCTGGCCGGCAAGGCATCGAGCAGCCACTCCTGAGGCAGCTCCACCTTAGGCAGTTGAGCGAGGCCGGGCACCTTGGCGTACTCCTGGCGGTAGACCAGGGTCATGGCCGGGTCCAGCCCGACCATGCGCACGCCAAAGGCACTAAGCGCCTGCAACTGGCTGGCGTTACGAATCGCGGCCTTGTTGAAGGCCCGCAAGAACCCTTGGACATGCAGCGGCTTGCCGTTGGCGAAGAAAGGCGCCAGGTACACCTGGTAACCCAAGCGCGAGATCAGCTCGATCAACTTGGCCAACAGCGGGGTTTCGAAGTAACGGGTGAAAGCGTCCTGAACCAGGATCACACTGCGGGCCCGCTCGGCTTCGCTTAGCCCGATCAACCGGGTTGCCGTGGCGGGTTGAATGTTCCAGCGGGTCAGGGTGGCGTTAAAGTTAAAGCGGCTGAGCAAGGGGCTATCCACCATGCCTACGCGATGCTCAAGCAAGCCCTTGATCAGGCGCGCCTTCATCAGGCCGTTGTACACACCTGGCACACGCGCCAGGTAAGGGAGGGTGAATTCCAGCGAACCGATCAGGTAATCACGGGCCGGGCGCAAGTAGCGGGTGTGGTACAGCTCAAGAAAGCGCGAGCGGAATTCTGGCACGTTCACTTTGACCGGGCACTGGCCCGCGCAGGACTTGCACGCCAGGCAACCGGCCATGGCGTCGTACACTTCATGGGAAAAGTCCGTCCGGCTCTGGCGCTGCTCACGGCTGTTGCGCCAGCGCTGTGGCAAGGTGTGCCAAAAGCGCGGCTGGCGCAGGTTTGGCGCCAGCACATTGACCCCGGCCTCCCCCTGCAATCGCAGCCATTCGCGCATTAGCGAGGCACGGCCTTTGGGCGACTGGGAGCGTTGCCGGGTGGCTTTCCACGACGGGCACATGGCGTCGTTGGGGTCATAGTTGTAACAGGCGCCATTGCCATTGCAGTGCATGGCGGTGCCGTAGCTCTGCCATACCCGCTCATCGATCTCCCGGTCCAGTTCGCCGCGCAGCGGTACCTCATCGATACGCAGCAAGGTGTCGGTACTGCTCAAGGGCGTGCAGATTTTCCCAGGGTTGAGTTGGTTATGGGGGTCGAACGCGGTCTTCAATGCCTGCAGCGAGGGGTACAGCTCCCCGAAGAAGGCCGGCACGTATTCGGAACGCACGCCTTTGCCGTGCTCGCCCCAAAGCAGCCCACCGTACTTTTGCGTCAGGGCAGCCACGGCATCGGAGATTGGCCGTACCAGCGCGGCCTGGGCCGGGTCTTTCATATCCAGTGCGGGCCGTACATGCAGCACGCCAGCGTCCACGTGGCCGAACATGCCATAAGCCAGGCCGTAACCATCGAGCAATGCCCGGAACTCGGCAATGTAGTCCGCCAGTTGCTCTGGGGGTACCGCGGTGTCTTCCACAAAAGGTTGGGGCCGTATCTCGCCGTCTACGTTGCCCAACAGGCCCACCGAGCGCTTGCGCATGCTGTACACCCGGGTCACCGCTTCGTTGCCGGCGGCCAGGGTATGGCCCAGGCGCTGTACGCCCTGGTCGCTGTGCAGGTGCGCCACGAAGGCGGCCACCCGCTGTTCTACCTCGGCCGGCTCGTCGCCGGAAAACTCCACCAAGTTGATACCCAAGGTAGGGCGGTCCGGGTCTGCCGGAAAGTACTCGGCCACGGCATGCCAGACGATGTCTTTCATTGCCAGCAACAGCACTTTCGAATCCACGGTTTCGATGGACAGCGGCTTGTGTTGAATGAGCGCTCGAGCGTCGCGCAGCGCGTCCATAAAGCTGGCATAGCGCACATTCACCAGTACCGAATACTTAGGGATAGGCAGCACGTTAAGCGTTGCCTCGACCACGAACCCCAGGGACCCTTCCGCTCCGCACAGCACGCTGTTGAGGTTAAAGCGCCCGTCGGCTTCGCGCAGGTGAGCCAGGTCGTAACCGGTCAGGCAGCGGTTGAGCGTGGGGAACCGCGCCTCGATCAGTTCAGCCTGGGTGTGGTTGATGTGGCGAGCGGCGCGGTACACCTCGCCTATCCGACCTGGCTGCGCGCACTGGCGATCCAGCTCGGCGTTGTCGATGGGTTGGCTATCGAGGGTGTCGCCGCCCAACAGCACCGAACGCAGCGCCAGCACGTGGTCACGGGTTTTACCGTAGGTACAACTGCCCTGGCCGCTGGCATCGGTGTTGATCATCCCGCCGAGGGTAGCGCGGTTGGAGGTGGACAGCTCCGGAGCGAAAAACAGCCCGTGGGGTTTGAGCGCCGCGTTGAGCTGATCCTTCACCACCCCTGCCTGCACCCTGACCGTGCGCGCCTGAGGATCGATCTCCAGGATGCGGTTCATATGCCGCGAGAGGTCCACCACAATGCCATCGGTGAGGGACTGGCCATTGGTACCGGTACCCCCGCCCCGTGGGGTGAGTTTGATCCCCTGGTACTCCGGCTGGGCCATCAGCCGTGCCACGCAGGCCACGTCGTCGGTATCCCGTGGGAAGATCGCGGCCTGCGGCAGGCGTTGGTAGATGGAGTTATCGGTGGCCAGCACCGTACGGCTGGCGTAGTCAGCGCTCAGCTCACCCTTGAAGCCGTTGGCTTGCAAGGCCACGAGAAAGTCACGGTAGCTGGCCTTCGCGGCGGCCGGTTGCAGTACTGCGATCATCGGTCAGTGGCCTCTGTCGGCGTTAAACATATGGGCGCGCTTGCCACCAGGCCGTGACTGCGTCAGCCTCTTTCATTCGATGTTGTCATGCTCGCGTCATTAGGTGAGCAAGACAAACGGAAAATTAGCCCGTTATCGATGACTTTTACGAATGAATTATCGCCACCTCACCCCGTCCATGTCGCTCTTGCTGGCCTTCGAGGCCGCAGCTCGGCATGAAAGCTATACCCGCGCCGCCGAAGAGCTTTCCCTGACCCAAAGCGCGGTCAGCCGGCAGGTGCAGGCCTTGGAGCACAGCCTTGGGTTAAGGTTGTTTCGCCGCGAAGGGCGGCATGTGCAGCTCACTGATGTGGGCCGGCTGTACCACCGTGAGGTGGCTGAGGCATTGGGGCAGATCCGCGGCGCCACCTTGCAGGCGCTGGCATTTCAATCCGGCACCGGCACGCTGCGCCTGGCCACGCTGCCGACCTTCGGCTCCAAATGGCTGCTGCCACGGCTGCACCTGTTTTACCAGGCGCACCCCGGCATGCTGGTCCACATCCATTCACGCATCGAACCCATCGACTTCGACACCAGCGAGATCGACGCCGCGATCGGTGTGGGCGTTGGCCAAGTGCCTGGCCTTACGAGCCATCGCTTGCAGGCCGAAGAACTGGTGGTGGTCCATGAACCTGGCCTGGCGCTTAGCCCTGCCAGCGTGGCTGAACAGGTACTGCTTAACGTGGCCAACAACCCCCACGCCTGGCCAGAGTGGTTTAGCCACCATGGCTTGCCCCATCGGGCCATGCGTCTGGGCCCGAGCTTCGAGCTGACCTCGCACCTGGTGCAGGCCGTACGCGCCGGCATCGGCATCGGCCTTGTGCCCAGGGTGCTGGTAGAAGAAGAACTGGCCAGCGGCGCATTGCGTTCAACCGGCGAAGCCTTTGCCAGCCGGCGAAGCTATTACCTGATCTACCCACCCCGCAACGAGGGGTTACCCTCGCTGCGGGCCTTCCGAGGCTGGTTGTTGGGGCAGTTGTAGCCGCCCAGGCTCGCCGGCGCCTCAACCTGTAGGCGCCGCGCTGTCGCGCAGCAAACAGGGGTGCAGCTTTCGCGAGCTTCGCTCACTCCTACACCCTGAACTGCGCCCGCAGGTTGGGCAGGTGCGCAGGTCATCTTGTAGGAGCCAGCGAAGCTGGCGAATGGACGCTAGCGTGTGGCAAAGTGCTGCGTATTGGCGCGTAGCGCCCGGCTGCCCTCCCCTAGGCGATCCGCCGCGTTATGCACCTCACGGGCGCCTTCGAGTAAACGCAAGGCGGCTTGGTCCACTTGCTGGATATTGCTGCTGACCTGGTCCGCGGTGGCGGCCTGCTCATCCACTGCCGTGGCGATCTGCGCCAGGGTATCGTTGACCACCTCAACCGCAGTGGCGATTTCGCCCAAATTGGCGCCCAGCCCCGTCACCGCGGCGGCGTCCCGTTCTGCTTGGGCGCAGGCAGCCTGCATCAGCTCCACCGCCTGCTGCACCGTGGCCCGCAGGCTTTCCACCGTAGCGGCGATTTGCGCGGTCGAGGCCTGAGTGCGTTGAGACAAACTGCGCACTTCGTCTGCCACCACGGCGAACCCGCGGCCCTGCTCGCCAGCTCGGGCCGCTTCAATGGCAGCGTTGAGCGCCAGCAAGTTGGTTTGCCCAGCAATACCGCCGATCACGTCCACCACAGACTGAATCTGCTGGCCCTGCTCGCTCACCCGCCCCAACGCCTCGGCGCTGGCACCCAAGCGCTCGTTGAGCTGCTGAATGTTACGCGTGGTCAATTCGCTCTGCCGACTGCTGGTCAGGGCGATCTGCTGGGTTTGCCGAGCGCCTTGGGCGGCCGCTTCGCAGCTCTTGGCCACACCTTGGGCCGTGGCCGCCAGTTGCGTGGCTGCCGCGGCGATCTGGCTGATCTGCAATTGCTGCTGCTCGACGTCTTCCAGGGTCTCACTGGCCTGGGCCGCCAAGGTGGACACCGAGCCGCCCAGGGCATCGGTCTCTCGGCTTACACCCGCCATACTGCCGCGCAACTGCACCACGGCACTGTTCAGGGCCTGAGAAATAGCCGCCAACTCGTCCTTGCCTTCCACCGGCACCTGTATGCGCAAGTCCCCGTCACGCAGTGATTCGGCCAAGGTAGTGATGCCTGCCGCGCTGCGGCGAATAGAGGTTTGAACGCACATAAACAGGTACAGGGCTGCCAGTAGCAGTACTGTAAAGCCCAGGGTCACGGGCACGAACTCGCCCAGCACTTGCCCATGATGGCTGCCCAGGCGCTGGCTCAATGAAGCAAGCGACGCTTGGCGCAGGCCAACGATCTGCTCCAGCAAAGCGTCGATGCGGCCATCGAAGTCTGCCGCGGACAGGTTGACCGTGCCGCCGAGCAGCTGCTCGTCCAGCAACTTGAGGGTATCGTCGAGGGTAGCCAGGGTACGGGTGTATTGGCCTTTCCAGTCAGTGTCGCTTTCAGGCAATTGCTGAGTGAGCGAGGCACCGCTTTTAAGCAGTTGTTCGCGGGCATCGCCAATGCGGCCGCGCAGGTCGCGTAACTGCAAGCGGCTTTGCAAGCTGAACTGGCCAGACACCACCGAGGCCTCAGCCACGGCGGCGAGACGCCCAACCCGCTCGTTAAGGTCAGGCGCGCGCTGGGTAGCCATCTCCATCAGCAGGTAGGTTTCCAACCAAGGGTCGAGAATCAACCCACTGTCCATGGCCAGTTGCTCGCGCAACAGCTGCAGCTCGCTGATTACCGCTGCAAAGCGCTCGAAGCCATCCGGCCACCACCCCAGCCCACGTAACTTCTGCACCTCGAGGCCGGCCACGGCTTCCTGTAGGGTTTTGTAACGCTGCTGCACCTGGGCACTGGCACCGGTATCACTCAATACCTGACCCAATTGCGTCACGGCCTGGTTCAGCGGTACCGCTAAAGCTTCCAGGGCACTGACGGCTGCCTTTGCCGCTGGGGTGGGCTCGCGCAAAATGTCAGCCGCCTTCCAGCGCGCGGCTTGTAAACGCTGCTGGCTGAGCAGGCGGTCCACGGCTTCAAGCGCCTGTAGCTGTAGCACGCCGGTCTGCTCGTGGTCGATCACCCGGAGGCGGGCTTGGTAATCCTTGCCCAGCAAGGTCAGGCTGATGATCAAAGGCAGTACGAACAGCAAGAACAAAAGGCGAAATTTACCTGCGAAGGTGAACCGGCCCAGCAGGCGGATTCCTGGAGAAAGCAAGCTGTACATGTCCGATAGCACTCCTGGACAACGGCAACGCCCATATGGGCGGAACATTCTCTAAAAACACTGCAAAAACCGAACCTTAAGCGGCAACTGCTGTTAAATTGCCAGTTCGTCGGGCACTGGTGCTTCAGCGGCGGCCGCGCAAGCCTTCGAGAATGGCCTTGGGGATCGCCTCCAGGCCTAACACCTGCCGGGCCGCGCCCAACTTGATCGCCTCTCGGGGCATGCCAAACACCACACAACTGGCCTCATCCTGGGCGTAGGTATCGGCCCCTGCATCGAGCATCTCCTTCAGCCCGCGCGCGCCGTCGTCGCCCATGCCGGTCATGATGATGCCGGTGGCATTGCTGCCCGCGCAGCGGGCCACGGAGCGAAACAACACATCCACTGAAGGCCGGTGCCGATTCACATGGGGGCCCTCCATAATCTGCACCTGATAGAACGCGCCACTGCGCTTGACCACCATGTGGCGCCCGCCAGGTGCGATCAACACCTGCCCTGGAAGCACCCGGTCATTGTTCACCGCCTCGCGCACGGTCACCTCGCACACGCTGTCCAGCCGTTGAGCAAAGGAGGCCGTGAATTTTTCCGGCATGTGCTGCACCACTACGATGCCAGGGGTGATCCGTGGAAGGGCAACCAGCACCTGTTCCAGCGCCTGGGTGCCGCCGGTGGAAGTACCAATCGCCACCACCCGTTCGGTAGTACGCGCCATCGCCGGCGTTGGGCCTGGCGGGAGAATAGCGTCCGCGCTTAGCCGCTCCGGCACGGGTGCTGCCGCAGGCCGAGGGCGCAATGCCTTGACGTTGGCCTTGGCCGCGCCGCGCACCGCCCGCACCAGCTCACCGGAGGATTGCAGCAGAAAATCCTTCAGGCCCACTTTAGGCTTGGTGATGATATCCGCCGCCCCCGCCGCCATGGCCTGCAGGGCCGTCTCGGTGCCGCTTTCGGTCAGCGTGGAGCAGATCACCACAGGCGTAGGCCGTTCGGCCATGACCTTGCGCAGGAAGGTCAGGCCATCCATGCGTGGCATCTCGATATCCAGCACGATCACGTCTGGCCAGCGGCGCGCCATTTTGTCCATGGCAAATAGCGGGTCGCTGGCGGCGCCTATCACCTCCAGGTCTGGTTCCTGCTCAAGAATCGACTGCATGACCTGGCGTACCACGGCGGAGTCGTCGACGATCATTACCGCAATGGTGGCGCGGGTTGGGCTCATGGTTTTCGATACATCGAAGGGGAAAGCAACTCCAGCGTGTCATTCACGCCATTGAGGCTCTCGGAGTGGCTGATGATGAAATGCCCGCCTCGGCGCAGGTTAGGTACCAGGCGGTCGATCACCTTGCGTTTGGTGGACATATCAAAATAGATCAGGACATTGCGCAGGAAAATCAGGTCGAATTCGCCCATGCGTGGTAGCGCGGCATTAAGGTTGACCTGCACGAACTTCACCCGCTCCCGCAGGCTGCGCTCCACCAGAAAGGTCCCGGCCTGGTTGCCGATGCCTTTGAGGCAATACCGCTCCAGCAGCTCCCTGGGCAAGTTACGCCCACGCTCCATGGGGTAATGGCCACGGCCGGCTTTATCCAGCATGCGGGTGCTGATGTCCGAAGCGACCACCTCCCACGGGCTGCCATCCAGGGTTTCGGCCAGCACCATGGCCATGGTGTAGGGCTCTTCACCGCTGGAGCAGGCCGCGCTCCAGATACGAAAGGGCCGCCCCGAACGCGGCCGCGCCAGCAGTTGCTCGCGCAGGAACTCGAAGTGCTTGGGCTCACGGTAAAAATAGGTTTCGTTGGTGGTGAGCAAATCGAGGGCCATCTGCGCCTCGCTCAGCCCCTCCACGCTGGTGATCAGGCGAAAGTAAGCGCCGTAGTCGGGCAGGTCATGGTCCCGCACGCGCGTGGCCAGTCGGGAAGCGAGCAAGGCTTTTTTGTTCTCGCCCAGGTAAATACCGGCGCGACCGTAGAGCCAGGTCTGAAACTGCGTGAATTCACTGGCTCTGAGTTCGATCACAGGTTACCTCTGCACGCCAGGCACTTGCGCCAAGGCGACCATGTCCTCGACGCTCAATACCCGGTCCACGTTCAGCGCAATGACGAAGCGGTCGTCGATGCGCGCCATGCCAGCGATAAAGTCCACACGAATACGTGAGCCGAAACTAGGCGGCGGCTCAATGGCCGCGGCAGGTATGTCCACCACGGCAGAGACCGCATCCACCAACAGGCCGAACACCAGAGGGGGGCCTTCCTCGGCAGGTACTTCCAGCACCACGATGCAGCTACGCCGGCCTACCGCCGCGGGCGGGTGGCCAAAGCGCGCGGCCAGGTCCACCACTGGCACCACCGCGCCGCGCAGGTTGATTACCCCACGTACATAATCGGGCATCATCGGCACCACAGTGATCTGGGTCAGCTCGATGATTTCCTTGATGCCCTGAATGGCCAGGGCGTACAGCTCACCGGCTAAACTGAAGGTGAGGTATTGGGCATCGGTTCCGGTGGCGCCCACCGGGCCAAGTGGCTGTGCAGTCATGGCAGGCCTCAGAAGCGGGTGAATTCAGCTTCGGACAATTCAGACGGGCCGCCGCGCCGCCGCGACGGGGTCTTGCTCGGCGGCTGCGGCAGCGAGGGCCGTGGGCGTGACGGCACCTGGAGTGGCGCCACGGTGTCACCCACGTTGAAAAAGCCCATCACTTCCTGCAACTGCTCGGCCTGAGCGCTCATCTCTTCGGCCGTGGCCGCCAGCTCCTCACTGCTGGAGGCGTTCTGCTGAGTGACTTGGTTCAACTGGACCATGGCCAGGTTGATTTGCGCCACGCCAGCGGATTGCTCTTCGGAGGCGGCGCTGATTTCCTGCACCAGGTCCGAGGTTTTATTGATGGACGGGACCATTTCCGCCAATAGGCCGCCAGCCCGTTCGGCCAGCTCCACGCTGCTGCCGGACAACTCGCCGATTTCCTGGGCAGCGACTTGGCTACGCTCGGCCAGCTTGCGCACTTCGGCGGCCACGACCGCGAAGCCTTTGCCGTGCTCGCCAGCGCGGGCGGCTTCGATGGCGGCGTTGAGCGCCAGCAGGTTGGTCTGGTAAGCAATGTCATCGATAATGCCAATGCGCTGGGCGATCTTTTTCATGGCCGACACCGTGGCCTCCACCGACTTGCCGCCGTCGGCGGCTTCACGCGCGGCCTTGCTCGCCATGCCATCAGTGACTTTCGCGTTATCGGTGTTCTGGTTGATACTGGCAGTCATCTGCTCGATAGACGCACTGGTTTCTTCCACGCTAGCGGCCTGCTCACTGGTGGCCTGGCTCATGGATTGGGCCGTGGCGCTAAGTTCTTCAGAGGCGCTGGCTAAGCTGTTGGCGGCCTGACGTACTTCGCCAATGATGCGCCCCAACTGGCCAGACATATTCTGCATGGCCAGCAGCAACTGACCGGTTTCATCGCGGCCACGCACTTCGATATGCCCTGTAAGGTCACCCTTGGCCAGGCGCGAGGCAATATCCACCGCCACAACCAATGGGCGGGCGATAGCACGCGAGACGAACCAGGCCAGGAACAGGCCAACCAGAATGGCGAACACCAGTACCGCGATAATGGCGTTGCGGGCGGTTTCAAAGGTGTGCTGCGCAACCGCGCTGGCCTGAGCGGCACCGGCGTCGTTCAGCTCCACCAGTTTGTTCAGCGTGCCAGCCGCATGATCAAACACCGGCTTTGACTCTACCGCCAGTATGTTTTTGGCTTCTTCTTTCTGACCTTGGCGGGAAAGCTGAACGACCCTCTCGCTGACCTTCATGTAAGCCTGATAATCGGTAATAAAGCTCTGGTACAGCGCGCTTTCCTCGGCGCTGGACGCCAAGGGCTTATATTGCTCGATGCCCTCGTTCACGGCAGCCTTGGACTGGGCCTGGTTTTGCTCCATCTCGGCCAGCTCGCTGTCGGTGTCTGCCAGAATGTGCCGGGCCTCGCGAGTGCGGTATTGGCTGAGGTTATAGCGCATGGCCGCCGCTACCCGCATTGAAGGTATCCAGTCGTCTGTCATCTCTGTGCTGGAGCTGTTCACCGCGCCCAGCTGGAACACGGCGAACACGCCGAGCACCGCGCACAGCGACAGTACGATTAGAAACGAAGCCAGCAGCTTCACAGAGATTTTCATGTTGTAAAACCACTTCATGTTGACACCTCGGGACAGGCCCTGGCCTTAAACGGCTTGACGGATACTCGTGGGATGATCTGCCGGGCCTGCCCCATGGCTAGCCTGATCGATCAGATTTTTCAGTAATGCGGGCACATCGAGGATCAGCGCCACCGCGCCGCTACCGAGCACCGTGGAGCCACTGACGCCATGCACGTTGGCGAACAACGGCCCTAGCGGCTTGATGACGGTTTGGTACTCGCCCATCAGGTGGTCGACCACCAGGCCAGCCTTAAGGCCCTGGGCCTTGACCACCACAATGTTCTCGCGCCGGGCAGGCTCACCCTGCAACCCCAGGTAATCCCGCAGAAACACCAACGGCAGCACTTCACCGCGCAGCGCCACGTGGCCTTGTTCGCGCAATTTCATACGGTCGGCGGTGGGCAGTTCGATGCATTCGAGTACCGTATCCAGCGGGATTACATAGGCGCTGCCCGCGCTGTCGATCAGTAGCCCATCGATCATGGCCAGGGTCAGCGGCAGGCGTATACGCACGCGCGTACCGGCACCGGGTTCGCTGTCCAACTCGATGCTGCCGCGCAGGCTGGTGATGTTGCGCTTGACCACGTCCATGCCCACGCCTCGCCCTGACAGGTTGGTCACGGCCTCGGCAGTGGAGAACCCCGGCTCGAAGATCAGTGCATAGAGCTCGCGCTCGCTAGGCTCGGTCGTGCCCACCAGCCCGCGCTCGCGGGCCTTTTGCAGAATGCGCTGGCGATTAAGGCCCGCGCCGTCATCGGCCAGTTCCAGCACAATATTGCCAGCGTCGTGGAAGGCGTTGAGGCGCAAGCAACCCCGCGCAGGCTTGCCAGCGGCCAGGCGCACGCTGGGTTGTTCGATACCGTGGTCCATGGCGTTGCGCAACAGGTGCATCAGTGGGTCGCCGATCTTCTCAATCAAGGCTTTATCCAGTTCGGTATCACCCCCGCTGACCACCAGTTCGATTTCCTTGCCCAGTTCTTGGCTGACGTCGCGTACTACCCGCTGGAAGCGGTTGAAGGTTTCGCCAATAGGCACCATGCGCATGGCCAGCGCACCGTCGAGTAAAGCTTCGAGCAAGGCGCTGACTTCGTTATTGGCTTCCACCAGTTGCTCGTCTGCGCTCTGGCGCGCTAGCAACTGAGCGCCCGCCCCAGCGGTGACCAGCTCTCCTGCCAGGTTGATAAGCTCTTCGAGTTTGTCGGCGCGCACACGGATGTACCCGCCAGCGCGGCTGCCCTGAGTAGATTTGTTGCCAGTGGCAGGCAATGAACCAGGCGCTGTCCCCGGCTCGGCGACAACCGCCGGTGTCGGAGCCAGCGCTTCGTCGGCAGGCTCGCCGAGGGTGCCACAGCGCCTCAGTGCGTCTTCGACCCAAGCGCCCTCTTCACCCAGCTCGTTCAGCCAGTGGCGGTACTCGCTGGGCGGCGTGTCGGGCGCAAAGATACGAAGGCGGCATTCCTCGCGAATAAACTCGAAGGTTTCAGCGATGGCGCTTTCGTTCCGGTCCGAGCGCAGGGCGATTTCCATGCCCAGGTAGCAGCTTTCTGGGTCTAGTTCGGGAAACGCCATGGGCGGCTGGTACACCTCGGTGCCAAGGCGCTCGCCCAAGGTGTCCAAGTAACGCAGGAACGACAGCGGGTCCATGCCGTTGCGGAAGGTATCCACGCCAAAGCGTATGGAAATATGCCAGCGCCCAGCCGGTTGGGCCTGAGTAAGTTGCGCTGATGCTACGGCGCCTTGAGCGCTGACGGCGCCGAACGTAGCCAGGCGCTCGCGCAGGCCCTGCTCCCGCGCCAGCAGCTCGGCCGAAGGAGCGGTATTGAGTACCGCGACCACTTCGAGCAACTCGCCCAAGTGGTCGTTACAGGCCAGCAACAGCGCCACCATCTCACGGGAAGCCGTCAGGCGGCCGGCCCGCAGGCGGTCCAGCAAATCTTCGACTACGTGCGCAAAGGCCACGATAGGGTCCAGGCCAAACAGCCCCGCCGAGCCTTTGATGGTATGGGCGGCGCGAAAAATCGCCGCCAATTGGCTGTCATCGTCCGGCTGCGCTTCTAGCGTCAGGAGGGCCTGTTCCATGTCATGAAGCAGCTCTCGAGCTTCAGCGATGAACGTTTGCAAAGCAGCATCAAGGTTGAGCGGCACGGCGATCTCCTGCTAAAGGTTCAGGCCACGGCCTGGTCATCGAAGGAGGCGGCCAAGCCACACAGGCTCAAGGCTTCGTTCACGGCAGGGCTACGGCCGATAAGGGTCAATGCGCGCCCAGCACCAGCCAGGTGCTGACGCAACATCAGCAGCAATTGCAGTCCCGCGCCATCACATTCACTCACCGCGGCTAAGTCCAAAGCCCAGTTGCGCGGTGTCTCCAGCCAAGGCACCAACTCGGCATGCAGCTCTGCCGCCAGGTAAATGGTCAGGTCCGCGTCGAGGGTTACCTGGAGCAGGTCACCGTTTACCTGGGCAGTGATCATGGCAGGATCAGCTTAGCGACCGCGGCCATCATCTGCGCCGGCTGGAAAGGCTTGACTACCCACGCCCGTGCGCCCGCAGCCTGGCCTTCCTGTTTACGGCTCTCTTGGGACTCAGTCGTCAACATAATGACTGGTGTAAACTTGTACGTGGGTAACTTCTTGAGTTCTTTGAGAAAGGTTATGCCATCCATATTTGGCATATTCACGTCACTGATCACCAAATGGATTTTTTGGCCTTTTAGTTTACCCAGCGCGTCTTTGCCATCTGCTGCATCGATGACATCGTACCCAGCACTTTTAAGTGCAATCCCAACAACTTGGCGAATACTGGCCGAGTCGTCCACTACCAGTACGGTCTTGCCCATGAAGCGCTCCTAGAAAAAGGTAATCGAGTTGTCGTTTGCCGTGTGGTTGGCCGCGCCACTGTGATTGTCGCGCTGCTCTTGCATGGCGTAAGAGCGTTCCATTTGTGCCAGCCAGGCCTTGATGTCCAGGTTAAGAGGAACACCCGCTGCTTGGCTGTCGCGGATATGCTGATGCAGGTCGTTCATGCGGTCGCTGACCTGAGCGAGGATCTGGCTCACCCGGTCTTGGAACTGCAGCGCCACCAGCACCTCGCTGATTTCTTCACCTATCCCCAGGCTTTCGTTGCGCAGCAGGTCTGACGAATGGCGCAACTCTTCGGTGATCGACGCAAAGCGCGCCAGTACCCCTTCGATGGTGCCTTGGGCCTGGGAGACGATATCGCTGTTGCGCTCGCTGCTCTCACCAGCAACGTCCACCAACCGGGTGATGGCGCCGTTGATGATGTCCACCTTGGCCGACATTTTTTGCCCGGTTTCGCTGGACTGGCTCGACAACGACCGCACGGCATCGGCTACCACGGCAAAGCCCCGGCCAGCCTCGCCCGCCCGGGCGGCTTCGATGGCGGCGTTTAGCGCCAGCAGGTTGGTTTGTGCGGCAATGGCCGCCACTTCAGCCGCCATGGCCCGTAGCTCACCGGTGTAGCTGGTCAGGTTGCGCACCTCGCCGAGCATTTCATCGCGGCTGTGCTGGGACACCCGCAGGGTATCCACTACTTGGTTCAGGTCTGCGTCGGCCTGACCAAAGCCGCCTTCTGCTGCGCCGCCTTCGCCGAAGCTGCCCGCGGCCTGCTGGGAGGCCCTTACGGTCTCTTGCAAACGTGAGGCGATGTCCACGAACCGCTGGGTTAGTGCAGTGACTGCATCCTCGGTTTGCGAGCGGGACGTTTCCACCTGGCGTACCCACACAGGCAGCGCCTCGGCACATACCTGCTCAGCATTAGAAGGCTGGGGGGTGTTGGAGGTAAGGGCATCGGCTTCAGTGGCCTGGGCCGATAGCTGCGATTGGGCAGCCCTACGCGCACCTTGAGCAACTATCCACGTCGCTAGCAAAGTGGGCACGCTCGCCCCAAGTACCGCTGCGGTTAACGAGGCAGGTTGGGCGAAAAAGACAACTAACCCAGAAGAGATCACTGCGGCTATTACACCGATCACTAGCGCCGGCCCGGAATAACCCGGCATGACGAGCGCATCCTTCTTGTCCATTGAAAAGCCTCTTGGTCCAATACCGGCTGCAACGCCATAAGTACTGTGTTTATCTTTTTCAGGCCACGAAACTTTATTAAACATGCTGACCGTTCGTCATAAAAAATTAACAACTTATACAGGGGCTTTACAGTCGAGCGGCTTCGCTTAGTTGATTTCGAGTTGTGAACCCCTTCACAACCATAGCTGGATCCAATAAATAGGGCAGCCTCAGGGCCGTAAGCCAGGCGGCTAGGCTGGGTGGCAGTGCTATAACTCTTGTACAACCCCAGGGCGTGTTTTTTACCTTTAGGGTGCGGGCAATTCGCGCGCACGCGTTAAGCAGCGGTATAGAGATCAAGCGGTTAGGTGCTTTGCCTGGAAAAAAATTTGGCCCTTGTGCTTGACAGGGAAGCGCCTGCCGCGAATAATGCGCGCCACTTGGCTACATAGCTCAGTTGGTTAGAGCATAGCATTCATAATGCTGGGGTCCGGGGTTCAAGTCCCTGTGTAGCCACCAAACCTGTTTCAGGTTACCTTCCGGTAGCTTGCAACACAAAACAGCCCGCCTCGCGCGGGCTTTTTTGTGCGCGTAAACCCGGCCATACGTGCGAGCAACAGCTCGCGAAAACGGTTTCAGCTCGCGCCCCTTAACGTCTACCTTCTAAAACGTATTGGCCCACAGCCACTGTTAAGCTGACCCTGCGCGCTGCCGAGCCTGATAACGGGCCACGCCTGCTCCTAACAACATCACCAACAGTGCACCTACGGCATTGGCCAGGTAACTCATCAAGCCAGCAGGCGGCGCCCAGGGGGAGACTACCGGGTCCGACAGCGCGAGGCTGACCGCTACCCAGCCGATAAGCCCTCCGCCTAGAGTGACCACCACTGGGAAGCGCTCCATCAGCACCAGCACCACGCGGCTGCCAAGCAGAATGAGCGGGATGCTCAACAACACACCACCGGCTACCAGGTACAGATTGCCCTGCCCCGCTGCCGCTACGGCCAGTACGTTATCCAAGGACATGACCGCGTCGGCCACCACAATGGTTTTGATGGCGGCCCATAAGTGGGCGCTGCCTTTGACACTGTGAGTCTCTGGCTCCGGGGCGGCGATCAGGCGTATACCGATCCACAGCAACAAGGCACCCGCGATCAGCTTGAGCCAAGGCAGCGCCAGCAGGTGCATGGCGAAGAACAGTAATGCGATGCGCAGTATCACGGCGCCAGCCATGCCACCCCAGATCGCTTGGCGCCGCCGTTGTGGGGGTAGTTGACGACAGGCCATGGCGATCACTACGGCGTTGTCCCCACCCAACAAGAGGTCTAGCAGCAGTATCTGCAGCAAGGAGGCCCACACTGAAGGGTCAGTGAACCACACCATCATTTTCTCCATCGCTGATTGATCCGAGCAACTGTGACTCACGCGCGACAGGGTTTACTTCACCTGTAAGCACAGGGCTGCGGGCTATCAGCGGCAGAATGAAGAACGTTGGGTGTAATCCTCGCCCTAGGCGGTGGCAGCCAACAGCGCGAACCAGGCGCCAAGCCTCACAATACGCCGCAGGCCAAGCGCGCACCGCCGCCGCCCAGCGGGCTAGGCATGTCAGCGTGGTTATCGCCGCCGGCATGGACCATCAGCGCATGGCCTTCGACTTCGGATAGCTTCTTCAGCCGGGGCGCTAACACAGGGTAGGTGGCGGTGCCGTCTGCATTCACATAAATAGCCGGCAGGTCGCCCAAGTGCCCGTCAGCGTAAGGCCCTAGGTGCTTACCGGTTTTGGCTGGGTCCATATGCCCGCCAGCAGCTTCGGCTGGGGACATCTTGCCGTCCTTCATGGCAGGGGCGCAGCTGCCGTTCTGGTGAACGTGAAAACCGTGTACGCCAGCCGGCAGCCCCTTGAGGGTTGGGGTAAACAGCAACCCATAAGCGGTTTCTTCAACTTTGACTTCACCAACGGCCTGCAAGGGCCCCTCTGGGCCCGCCAGGTTCAAGTTGACGCTCTTGCTGGCCGCCTGCGCGCCGACCGCACCCGCCATGAGCAAAGCCGCTATCCACGTATACGCTTTCATCTTGCCTCCTGTTGCCGCACTAAGGGTCAATTCATCTTAGTGGGGTTTTGCGCCAGAGGTTCGATGCGCTTTGGTAGCCAATTATGTCAGCGGCCGCAGGCGGTACTGTGGCGGCAGTTGTTCGAACCCGCTGATAGTAGTGTCCAGGCTCTTCCAGCGGCCATCCTTGATGCCGTAGATGCAGCCATGGATGGACAGGCTCTGCCCACGGTGCCAGGCATTTTGGACGATGCTGGTATGGCCCACGTTGGCCACTTGCTGAATCACGTTGAGTTCACACAGGCGGTCCACCTGGGCCTCCTCGGTAGGCAACGTAGCCAGTGTTTGGCGGTGGTCGTAGTACAGGTCGCGGATCGAGCGCAGCCAGCCATCGATCAGGCCCAACTGGCGGTCTTGCATGGCTGCTCGCACGCCACCACACCCATAGTGGCCGGTCACCAAAATGTGTTTCACCTTGAGCACATCCACGGCGTACTGGATCACCGACAGGCAGTTGAGGTCCGTGTGCAGCACTACGTTGGCCACGTTGCGGTGAACGAACAGGTCCCCCGGCAACATGCCGACGATTTCATTGGCTGGCACCCGTGCATCGGAGCAACCGATCCAGAGAAATTCAGGGGTTTGCTGGCGAGCGAGCTTAGCGAAGAAATCAGGGTCTCGCTCAGTGATGGCGTCGGCCCAACGGGCATTGTTGTCGATCAGTTCTTGTAGGTCGTTCATGGTCACGTCTCGATAATGATGCGCCAGTATGACTCCGCCCCGCAGCGCCAGGTCACGTTGCGCCACGCTGCTCGAATTGAATCTTGCCCGGCGAGGTGAGTCCACCTATTAATGTCCCCTAACTGGAGTACGCCCCATGGGCCCCAAGCATCGCGGTTACGACGACCCACAGCCCTCTGAGATCGACACCATCGAAGACCGCATCGGCTCGGTTCACCCTCTGGACTTCAACGAACCCAATGGCGCTGGCCCCGCAGGCTTTACTGGTGACGGTTTAGACGACGAAGCCATGGCCTCTGCTGAACGCGTAAGCGAAGCAGGGCTAACCGGTGCGTCTACTGAAGACCATCATCAAACCATGGATGACATGAGCCCGGAAACGCTGATTCCGGCGGACGGTTCTGAGTCCTTTGCCGAAGCTCAGCTGAGCGATGCGCCAAACGACCTGCAACTGAACCCCGTGGATGAAGACGACATCGGCGGCGGTAACGGCCTGGATGAACAAGAGCTGGCCTACATAGACCCGCTCGACGGCAAGAAGTGGGATGGCGAGGCTGACTAAAGCAGCACACAGGCCATGACCAGGGCATCTTCACGCCCGCCTGCGGCGGGATAATAGTCCCGCCGCCTGCCGATCTCATTGAAGCCATAGCGTTCGTATAAGCGATAGGCAGACTGGTTACTGGCCCGCACCTCAAGAAAGCACTCACGCCCGTCCAGCGCCATGGCGCGCTCCATCAGGTGCTCGAGCAGCTTTAAGCCAAGCCCTCGACCCTGGTTCTCAGGCTTTACCGTGATATTGAGCAGATGGGCTTCGTCGATGATGACGTTGATCACCCCGTGCCCCACCAACTGCTGCCCTTCGAACATCAGCCAGATCTCATAGCTTTTCAGCCCATCCAGGAAGATACCCCGCGTCCAGGGGTGGGTGTAGGCGGCGTATTCGACCTTCAGTACAGCGTCCATATCCGCTTCGGTCATAGGGCGGAAGGTCACGGCGTTATTCATTCAGCGGGTTTCCAGCGCGGCGTCAGGCGGCGCATTGCTTGCCAGACGTCAGCCTTTCGCATTGGCTCGTCCATCAGGGTTTCCAGGCCGGGCAGTGCCCAGCCATCGCACAGGCCATCAATGGTCACTTCTTGGTAAAATGCAGCGTCATCCACATTCGCGGCAAAGCGTAGCGCGGGCAAGCCTACGAGCCACAGGCAGGCACAGGGGGCCACCTCCAGCTGAGCCGCCACGAACCCTTGCACGAAGTCCCGCGCGGCCTCTGGCCCCTGGTCGAGGCTGCCTTTGGCTAGCCACGGCCAACGCACCGGTTCACCGATCAACTGAGGCGCCTCCGGTAGGCCCGCTGCGCGCAGCATGTCCTTGAGCAGCAAATACCCAGGGTCCCGGGACTGAAACGCATCCCCGGTGGGCAGTTCGGCCAGCACCAGGCACGCCCCGGCCCGCAACAACTGCAAGGCGAAGCGAGGCGCTGCCGCCATCGGCTTGGCAGGCTGTGGCACAGGTTCAGGCTCAGCGTCGGCCTTGGGCTGGGGTTTAACGAGGCCAGGCCGTGGGATATCTCGCTTGGGCCGCTCGATCCGGGGCGCGCGAGCGGGTGCGGCGGTAACCACGGCTGGCGCGGGCGCAGGCAGGCTTACGTCAGGAGGCTGGCTGACCTCCAGGGTTTCGAGCAGCGCTGGCCGTGAGGCGGCGGCAAATGGCAATTCGGCACGTGGTACCCACTGCACCACTTGCATGGCATCAAGGTAAGCACGGCGGCGGGGTTCGGTCAGCACAGGCAGGCCACGGGTAGACATACAGGGCAGCGATTCTACCTGTGTTGTAGAGATTTCACGACCGCTACGCAGCCGCCTTGGCCAGTGATCGCCAACACCGCGGCTGCCTTGGGGATGCGATACAATCCGGGCTTTTTTTGGCAACCGAGCGGCCCTCTCATGATCGAACCCAAGCGCGTGCTACGCGCCCTCGCCGAACACTGGGCCCTGCTTGAACCCCTATGCGAACGTTTCGATCAGGGGACCCTGGGCCTTGTCGAACTGCGCCTGCAACTGGCCGGGCAACTGCATGAGAGCACGCCACACGACATCACCAGCCTGCTCGATACGTGGGTACGCCTGGACATCCTGGTACCTGTGGCCAAAAGCCCCAACCGCTTCGAGCTCAATGCGCAGATTCACGACTTTCTGGCGTATTTGCGTCGCGAGCATCGGCTGGGCCTGTGCCTGGAGATAGAAGCCTATCTGCGCCACTTGGAGCGCCTGGCCGGGCATATCCAGGATGCCTTTGACATTCGTGATGGCGACGACCTGGCGCGGCAGTTGCGGCTGCTGGATATGCGCGTGCGTGATGTGCTGAAGAAACTGGCCAACGACGAACAGGCGCTGGTGGCCGTTGCCGAGCGGGCCAAGACCAGCGAACGGCAGATCCCGTTGCGCCAACGCTATGCCGAAGTGTTAGCCACCTGGGATGAATACGTGGAACCGATGATCCAGCTGGTTAGCGCCGACGGCGCCTTCGAACAAGGCGTGCGCAAGGTCGAAGCGGTGTTGCTGCGGCTGCTAGGTGAGCAACAGCGCCTTGGCCATTTGGTGGATGACGACAGGCTACTGCGTACCCATGCGCGTATTCTGGAAATGCAGACCAGCGCGCAGTTGGCCTTGCGTCACGCCCGTGAGCTGCTGTTGCCGCTGCGTGAAGAGGCCCGCCGCCATAATGCCGTTACCCGAGGCGCTGCCTTGGCATTGGCTGCCATGCGCCGCAAGGGCCTGGATGCGGTACCACAAGCCGCCCTGCCCTTGTTCAGCCGCCCCCAAAGCAACTTCCTGGGCACCGCCAGTCAGGTGGAGGCTTATATGTATGCCTTGGCGCGCTTCGAATCCAAGCCGGCACCTTTCCCCCGCTCGGAAAAATCCGAAAGCGCTAGCGCCACCCGCGCCCCACGTACCGTACGAGAAATGCTTCAACACTGTGAGCAGGCGCTACCACTACCTGACTTGATGAGCTGGTTGTTGGAACAGGAACCCGATGGCGCCACGGACGAACTGCTGTACTGGTTCTCGCGGCTATCCCGGGACAAACGCTTTACCCGCCAGCGCCTGGAGCGCCAGGACTACCGTACCCAGGGGCATCTGCTGAGCCTACGCTCCTTTGCTTTGTACTCTGCCGCAGCCCCTGCTCCACTGGCTGTCGAACCCGTGAGCCCTGCCCATGACTCTTGATTTAAGCGAACTGACCCAACTGGCCCCCATCTTCCGGGAGCTGTTCAAAGGTTTTCATATCAGCCGCCGCGACCCTGAGCTGTACGCTCAACTCTCGACCCTTCAGGACGCCTACCGGGCACTGTTCCGGGCGCTGGGGTTCGAGTTGGTGTGCGATACCCGAGGCTTTTATTACTTCGTTCCCGAGCAAGCCGCCGCGCAGGTGAACAAAACGGCCCAACGGCTTTCGCTGTTCACCTTCATTCTAGTGGAACACTTGGCCGACCAAGGCCGGGACCCTGTCAGCGTTTTGGATGGAGGCAGCCTGGGTCGTGATGAGCTGCCTGCCCTGTTGGAAAAGTACCGGGACCTGTTCGGCCAGGCCGAGGTGCAAACCCCTGAAGAACTTGAAGAGAAAATCCTCCGGCGCATGACGCACCTAGGCTTTACCTTCGAGGAAAACGGCGTTTACCGCTTCCTGGCACCCATGCACCGCTTCCTGGACGTATGCCTGGCGGTACAGCAAGACCGCGACCTGGCAGCCAGCCTGCATAGCGCCTTGCCCTTGCCCACTCCAGTGCTGGTCGATGATGAGCCCTCGTTGTTGCAAGACGAAGAACATGCCTTGGCGCTGGCGATAGCCGAAGCACGACAGGAGATGGATACATGAGCCAGCAACGCTACGGCATTCGCCGCTTTGCTCTGCTAAATACCGCCGGCTATAGCCTGGGGTTGTTCCCGCTGGAACATCCCTTGTCGGTCTATGGGGCCAATAACCTTGGCAAAAGTGCTTCGATCAATGCCCTGCAATTCCCCATCCTGGCTCGGATGTCGGACATGAGCTTTGGCAAATACAGCCTGGAGCAGTCGCGGCGCTTCTACTTCGCTAGCGATACCAGTTACATCTTGTGCGAAGTGGCGCTGGCCCATGGCCCCCATGTCATTGGTGTGGTTGGGCGCGGGCCAGGCGGTGGCTTCGGTCATCAATTCTTCGCCTATGCCGGTGCGCTGGATCTGGGTCACTATCAGAAAGATGACACCTGTCTGCGCCAGAAAGCGCTGTTTGCCAACCTGGAGCGCCATGGCTTAAAAGCCTATGAGCTCAAACCTGACGAATTGCGCCGGCTACTGGTGGGCGGCCATACCTCTATACCGCTGGACCTGACACTGATTCCGCTGCGCTCCACCAGTGAGCAAAGCCTGAAAACCTTCAGGGCGCTGTTTATCAACTTGCTCCATATGCGCGAGATCACTGCGGCCAAACTCAAACAGCTGTTTTTGGATGCGTTTGAACACAGCCTGCGGTCAGGCAGTGTGGATTACATCGCCGCCTGTGAGGAAGCCTTCCGTGATGTGCGGCGCATGGAGCAAGACTACAACGCCCTAGTGGCTGCCGGCCCATTGGTGGAAGCGCTGGCCAATGGTGTACGCCAACGGGACCAACTGCGGGGCAAGCTGCATCGTTTGTCGCCTGTGCTGGATACCTTATTAGGCACCTGGCAGGCGTATTCGGGGGATCGCAAAGAAGAACTACTAATCCAGGCCGAGCATTACCGCAGTCAACAGGATGTATTGCAGAACGACCAGCGCGCTACCACGCAAGAGCTGATGCGCCTGGAGCGTGAGATTGCCGGCCTTCAGCGTTGGTTGGGCGAGCTGTCCGTTCTCAAACACCGCTTTACTCTGGTCGAAGATGCGCGGGTATTGGAGCAACAGCTACTTGCAGCCAAGGATGCCCACGAGGAGCTAGCGGGAGCCTTGGCACATGCACGACAATTCAGTAGCGATGACCTAGATGCCAGGGTACGAGAGCTGGAAGGCCGGCTTAAAACCGTCAAGCAACAACTTGATCATGCGGATAACAACAGCTATGCGCGGCTGCGTGAGGCGTTCTCCCAGCAAGATGTGCAGCGGTTGATGCGGCTGTTCAACGGCGCCCTGTTCAGCTTGCCGTTAGGGGATAGCGGCATTAGCCTAGATAGTGGCGATGTCTGGGTGAAAAGCCTCGAAACCATGCTGGAATGCTTCGCGGGCGACCGCTTCGAAGTGCCTGGGCTGGGTATAGACCTCTCTAGTATCGAGCCACCTGCGTTGCAGGCCCTGGCTGATCGCGCGGCGCTGCGAGAACAGAAAGATCGCCTCGATAAGGAGCTGCGTCAGCTTAAAACCCAGCAAACCGTAACCTTTGACCGGGCAGCGAGCAAAGCCCAGGCCGATGCGCTCTATCAGCAGGTACTGGACGCTCAAAAAGCGCTGGAAGATTTCCGTCGCTTGCAAACCTTGGCTGTAGAGGAGCCCACTAAATTCGACGCCCTGGCGCAACTGGAGGCGGCTCAGGATGAGCTCAAACGCTCCAGCGATGCGTTTGCCGAGCGCGTACAACAGCTGGCCGCCAAGCTGCAATTAATCAGCCGCCAGATCGCAGACCTGGAGTCGCAGCAGCGTAACTTGGACGATGCCTTACGCCGCCGCCACTTGCTACCTGCCAATATGCCCCTGGGTACGCCTTTTATGGAGCCGGTAGATGACAGCATGGAGAACCTGCTGCCGCTGCTTCACGATTACCAAGACAGCTGGCAAGGCTTGCTTAGGGTAGACGGTCAAATCGAAGCCCTGTATGCGCAAGTGCGCTTTAAGGGCGTGGCCAAGTTCGACAGTGAGGAAGATACCGAGCGTCGCCTTCAATTGCTGATCAATGCTTATGCTCATCGGCAGGACGAAGCGCTTACTTTAGGTAAGGCACGGCGTGCGGCTGTCACCGATATTGCCCGTACGCTTCGTAACATCCGTAGCGACTACGACAGCCTTGAACACCAGTTAGGGTTGTTCAACCGTGAAATCAACCGCCGTCAGGTTTCTAACCTGGAAAGTTTCCGCATCGTACTGGCGCCTAATAAAGATGCGCTCAAGCACATTGACCAGATCATCCACAGCGCGGGGCAATACGAGGAAGGCGAAACCTTGTCAGTCTTCGACTTAAGCAGGAGCGCGGAGCAAGACAGCAAGAACGAAGAAGCCAAGGAGTACCTTGCTCGGCTAGTGGCGGCTAATTATAACCAGTTGGGTTTGAAGGACCTCTTCGAACTGGCGTTCGAGATCACCAAGGTCAATGGTCAACCGGTGTTGCACACTGACATCGACGGGGCGGCGTCCAACGGCACCACCATGACAATCAAGGCGCTGACCAATATGTACCTGCTGTTGCACCTGATGGACCGCGAGCAGGCCGGGCGCATTCGACTGCCCTACTACCTAGACGAAGCTGCTGACATTGATGAACGTAACCAGATAGCCTTGCTTGAAACCAGTCAGCAGTTAGGCTTTACGCCTATTCTCGCGTCCGTAAAGCCCCAGGTGTCTGCCCACGTCGCTATCGACCTGGAGGCTGGAAGCGGCCCTCAGGGGATCTATATCGACGAAGCCGATTGGAAATTCATCAGCCGCCACGACGACGGGCCTGTGCTGAAGACTCCTGCCAATGTGGCTGAGTGAGACGGTTGATTTCTGCAGGGCTGGGGAACGGGGGTTAGCCTCCCGTAGCAGCCTGGCTTGTCAGCGGCTGGCTTCAGCACCATGCGTAGCGGGTCGCTGGCAAGCCAGG